>JAFGCX010000038.1 GCA_016932415.1 Candidatus Krumholzibacteriota bacterium | reverse complement strand
TTAGTTGTCTGTCACCTGACAACTGCTTACAGAAGACGGGTTTCACTGCCACGGCCCCTGCGGGGGCAGGGCCCGCGCCAGTGAAGCCCGCGGCTGAAGCGAAGATTGTTATGCTCAGGGAGGAGGAAGAGTGCAGTTCTACTCGTCGTTGATAAAAGCGACATCGGTTGTCGTGTTCGGAATTTGTTGTGGGTTGGTTCTGACAGAAGCATCTGCAAGAGCGCAATCGCCACGTGTGCTTGTAAGCCATCTTGTCGGCCCATTGTGGGTCGCCGAGGACACATACTACGCACGGGAAAACTCGATCATTTATGTTGGCTCCGAGAGTGTAACCATCATTGGAGCCACATGGACGCCCGCGACAGCAGAGTTGCTTGCAGGAGAAATCGCAAAGGTAACGAATCTCCCAGTTTCGGAAGTCGTCAATACCAATTATCACCCAGATCGTACCGGGGGGAACGCCTACTGGGAAAGCATCGGGGCGAAGGTCATCTCCACCCAAATGACATATGACTTACTTGAAAGCGACTGGGCGGCTGTAGTCGAGTGGACTCGCCGGGCGATTCCTGAGTATCCGAATTTGCCTCTCGTTCTCCCTGCGGAGACGTATCAGGGTGATTTCGAGTTGCAGAAGGGGCAAGTGCGTGCGTTGTACTTAGGTCCCTCGCACACGCCGGATGGAATATTCGTGTATTTTCCCAGCGAGAAAGTCCTGTACGGTGGTTGCATTCTTAAGCAAGGCCTCGGTAATTTGAGTTTTGCGAACTTGGAGCAGTATCCGAAGACTTTACTCAAGCTCAAGGAGCTTGAATTAGATATAAAAACTATCGTTGCCGGACACGGGGCCCCTGTTCATGGCCCGGAGTTGATTGACCACTATCTGGATTTGCTGGAACGTAATGGTTCGTAGGGCTGCGGGATAGAGCATAACAAGAGTTTGAACCTGACAAAGTCGCTTGTCACGCCCCGTGCAGGCGCTCGGCACGCGTCAACCGCCTTTGCAGGCTAAACCAACGTTAGACGCATGTAACTATGAAAAAAAGTATCTTCATATTGGTAGTAGCATTATTTATGACCCATGCCTATGAATCTCACTCGGTGCTGGTTACGATGACTAGGTTTTGCACTGTTCCAGGAGAGGAACTCATTGATAGCATACCACCATCTCCTCCAATCTTAAGTATAGCGAATATTGGTCGAGGTTCCGGCTCCATAACTTTAGATAACGGCAGTACGCCATGGGTAGAGGATATTAGCAACGGCGAAATTAGCTTCAACGTGTTGGATGCAGAAGACAATCGCACTCCTTCGGAAAAACTGGGGTACATGTTTCATCTACTAAATGGCACAACGCCTGAAAATCTCAAAGTTCCTGAAGGATATTATTATTCGCATGATAGTCGGATATGGATATTTTGGGATGACGGAGAAAATTGGACTCAGGATTCTTTTAGTTTTACACTATATGTTACTTCCATGGATCGTGCTGGAAATGTAAGCGATGCATCAAATGTAGTCCAGGTAGAACATGATGGACGCAAGGGGCAGGACGAAAAATATATTCGCAGAAAAAAGTGGCTTGAAACTTTATTCGACAAAGAAAGGCAGGATACAGATACTTCTCGCGTATGGAATGAGTCAGAGCGCTAAATAATTCAGCGTCTAACACTTGCAGCAGACGGCTCCGGCCTGTCACGGCCCTTGCCTGGGCAAGGCCCTCGCCTGGATCGCCCTACTGCTGTAGGGAATTGTAATATTCACGGTTTCAATAGGGAGGATAAATGGTTTTGACAAGAAGCGCGATTCGAGTGCTGGTTGGAGTATCATTTTCCTTGATTCTTATCGCCGGGGCTGCCGGTTATTGTGGAGATGGGCAAACAAACTTTGTTAAAAACGGCGGCTTTGAATACGAACTGGGATCTGGGGAAAATCCTGACCATTGGAATGCAACGCGTGTTCCTCAAATGAAAGATTTCGTAGATCTCAAGTGGGATAAAGATTTCTTTCATTCCGGCAAAAGATCAGTTTCAATTACAATTGGCAAAGATCACCCAAGAACCATGATACATTATCACTGGAATCAGGCTCCATTGAAATGCATTCCCGGATTAACATATGAAATCTCCGGATGGATAAAAACACAAGACCTGAAGGAATCAGCGAGCATTCTAGTCCAGTGTTGGGATCGAGGAATGAAGAAAAGGTTGGGACTTGTCAGCACCGAACACGATTACAAGGTTCTGGGTACCTCTGATTGGACGGAAGTTAAAACAACCATAAAGATTCCAGAAGGAACCTGGAGGGTTGTGATTCTGGCTGGTATTCTTGGACATGCGAATCCCGGAGGCAAGGTATGGTTCGACGACATATCAGTTGTCCATGTCTCAGATGATGGATAGGTAAGCAGGGATATAACCTCCGCTTGCAGAAGACGGTTCTCCCTGCCACGGCCCTTTCCTGGGCAGGGACCGCGAAGGGAAAGTCAGCAACTGAAGCGGAATTGTTCAGCCTACAGTGGTAAACGCGTTGTTTTGTCGAAGCAAATGACAGATTGCGTTAGTAATGGTTTTCGGGGTTTTTTCGCGAAAGGAAGAAAAAAGTGCGAAAACATTCTCTGTTGATGGCGTCGTTGGCTGTGCTGATTGTTTTACCGCGGAGTTTAATCGCTTTCGATAAGTCACGCGTTGAGTCATTATAATTACGGATTTTCTAACTACTGCTTGCGGCAGAAAGCTCGGCCCCGGCGCGCTCCCTGCTTGAGCGGAGTTCGCGCCGAGGCCGTAAGCCGATTAATAAAGTAATATTTTATATTTGAGGTAATATGATCTACTTTGCGAAACACTTTCTACCCGGCGTTATTCTCGCGGCAGCATTCATCGTGATCTTTATGGTCCTTAAAACGAGGAAGCCGGGTAATACGGCGTACAAATACGCCGTCGGACTATCGCTCACGGCAGCATTCCTTCTCTTCTGGGTAAACGGTGCTGTTGGCGTCATAGGGGCTTCCGATGAAGACGCGAACATGATGTATTATGGTGTGCTTGCCGTCGGACTCATCGGTGCCATACTGGCTCGCTTCCATCCACGTGGGATGGCACGCGCGTTGTTCGCAACAGCGCTCGCTCAGGCGTCGGTTGCCGTGATCGCCTTGATCGCCAGGTTTGGTTCCACCGGCCCAATCTGGCCATGGGATATCCTGATCGCCAACGGGTTTTTCGTCGGGCTGTTTATCGGCTCAGCGATGTTGTTTCGGAAGTCTGAACGGTAGCGAACTATTCTGATGGCAGTTGGATCACTATTTCTCGATTGGTGTGACCACCTCGGATATGGTGAAGGTGGTTGACAGCGATCCTCCGGAATAGCTGCCTCCGGTAATCAGTCCATCGTTGTTTAAGCCGGTAGAAACACCTCCCAGATAGACTCTGTATGTTTTCCCGGTCTCAAGGTCAGGAGAAGAAAAACCGATCGACTGATACCGATGAAGCGGTTCGAAGGTCGCTATCTCGTTTCCGTCGCTGTCGTCGATATGGAATATCGTTGACGCGGAATTGGCAAGGGTGAAGGTCATCATAACAGAATTCTGGGTAGAGACCGGGCTCGGCGCCTGGGTCATGTGGGATGAACTGCCCGATCCAACGATCAACCCTCCCGATATATCGAACGTCCCGTCATAATCGAACATCACTTCGGGGTCATTGGAAGGTCCGTGTATTATGACTGTGCCACCTTTCATGACGATGTTGCCATTACTGTCGATCCCGTCTCCTACACTTGCGTTCAGGACGATATATCCTCCATAGATATATGTGCAGCAGCCGTTATCAAGTTCAGCCCGGGCCCCGGCTGTTGAATTGACGCAATCATCAGATGAGATGACGCTGATATTTCCACCATAGAAAACAATGAAATAACCTTCGATCCCTTCGAACGAACGGGTTATGGATATATTCCCGTCATTTATGGAGAGGGTATTATCGGCGTGGATCGCGTCGTCGCCGCTCGCCAGAGTGAAATCACCGCCGTTGATGATCATATCCGTATTGGAATGAATAGCGTCATCAGCCGAGTCTACGCTGATAATACAATCATCGATGACGACGTATGCGTTCCCCTTGATCCCTTTGGCTGAATCATCTTCGCCGATGACAGCGTCGCTGCCTCCGCCGGCCAGAATAGTGATCGTTCCACCCGAGACAAGCAGATCCGATTCAGCGTCTATTCCATCATCGGAACTGGTCAGATCGATAACACCATGCTCGATCAATATATACCCCTTGTCTTCATCGTCATCGTCTGATTTCAGCGCGTCTCCGCCACTAGTGATAATAATTGATCCATCCTTTACGACCAGGTAATCTTTGCCCCGTATCCCGTCATCCAGCGCGTCCACCGTGATAATCCCGCTGTTTATTACCAGGCCATCTTTGCTGGTGATGCCGTCGTTGTAATTTGCGTCGATCGTCAAAGAACCGCTGCCGTAGAAAGAAAGATCGTCTTTGCTGAATAGCGCGGCGTTCGGCTCATCGTCTTCAGGGTCATCGAATATGTATGTATCTCCATCGGCAAGATGGCTGCCGGTGTCTTCGGGGAGGATGATTATTGTCTTTTCCGCTCCGGCGATATTGATCGGAGCGCTGGTCGAGCATGTAATATCGGCATTATTTAAAATGAGGCGGACGATTCCGTCATCATCGGTATCGATCGTTATCTGTCCATCGGTCAGCGCTCCGCTTGCGCTGTAATTACCCGACGCGGTGATTGTCGCTTTGCTGCCATCGACTGTTACTCCGGGCCCGTCGACCGAAATGGAGGACCCGTTCAACGTGATATTAACGACGCTGCCGGCGTCCCAGGTATAATCCTCCGGTTCATCGTGACTGGCGCAATTTTCGGCCATCAGGTCAGAGACGGTACTATTGTCCTGCTCGATATCATCCAGGTAGGTGCGTGTCGGTTCGGTGCCGGTACTGCATGCCGATATCCCTGATACGACAGCGATAGATATGAACAACACAATGAATCTCCTCATGCCGGTCCTCCCTCGATCCTTGTTCTCGATGCCTGTTTTGAATGGTCACCGCGCCGGATATGAAATGACGACAGCGAGTGACTATACAAAATATTAGATTCAATCGTTTATTCATACTGAAATAAATTCGCTATGAGGATGTTGGACAATACCAGGGAGTTATGGTAGAATATCATCATCCAGATCCAAGGGAGGCCGTTATGAAGTCTGCAGCCTTCGTTTCAGTTGTATTTCTCTGTGTGAATCTTACGTTACAGGCAGAGGCCCAGTCCGTACCCGATCCTCACGATACCCTCTTCGTGACAGCTTCGATACCTTACGAAGGCCGGTATGGAAGCGGCAACGCCTATGTATACCTGTCCGATCCGCTGGGTACGATCACAAACCCGGTGATAGCCGTTGAAGGTTTCGATCTGGACAACAGCATGGGGTGGGATTATCTCTACAACCACCTGAACAATCACGACCTTCTCGAGACCCTGAGGGCGGATGGTTACGACCTGATAATCCTCGATTTCACCGATGCCACAGATTACATACAGCTTAACAGCTACGTGCTCGTCGAGCTCATTCAACAGGTGCAGGCGGTGATAGATCCCGAACAGACGATCGTCGTCGCGGGGGCGAGCATGGGAGGGTTGTGCGGAAGGTACGCGCTCGCCTATATGGAGAGGCACTCGCTCGAGCACAGGGTGAGGACATTCATCTCTTTCGACGCCCCGAACCGTGGCGCGAATATCCCCCTCGGAATACAGTACTGGCTCGATTTCTTCTCGGGACTCTCCACATCCGCCGCCGATCTGCTGGCCAGCCTCGACCGCCCCGCCGCGAGGCAGATGCTTGTCTATCACCATACGCCCGAGCCTGGATCGACAGGCGAGCCTGATCCGCTTCGCGCGGAGATGCTTGCTGATTTTATCGCGGTCGGCGAATATCCGCAGAATACGAGAAATGTCGCGATAGCCAACGGGAGCGGCTATGGAACAGAACAGGGGTTCCTTCCCGGCGATCAGATCATCGATTACGAGTACAGCGATCTCCTGACTACCATCCGCGGTAATGTGTGGGCCGTTCCAGAAGGCACGTCACAGATGATATTCGAAGGATTTGTGAGGCTTGTTTTCATTCCGATAACGATGAACGTTACCGTATCGGGCACGGGGCCATACGACAGCGCGCCAGGAGGGTGGCGATCTTCGATGGCCGAAATGGACTCGACCGAGGCTCCGTACGGCGATATTATCGCCCTCTACGATAATCATAGCTTCATCCCAACGATAAGCGCCCTCGATATCGATACCGGCGACCTGAATTATGATATCGTGGGAGACCCCGATCTTTTGAGCCATACACCATTCGATGCGGTCTACTATCCGGCGGGGAATCAGGAGCACGCGTCTATAACGGCTGAGAACGCGCAGTGGTTCATAGATGAAGTCGATTACATCACGACCGGCGATCCGTGGGAGAGCCTGCCGGCCGCTGGCGTGGTAATGTATCAGAACTATCCCAATCCGTTCAACCCGGTAACGACGATCGGTTTTTACCTTCCTCGCCAGATGCGTCTGAAGCTAAGCGTATACAATGTCAAGGGCGAGCTGATCTCAACGATCCTCGATCGTGAAATGAACGAAGGTTACAGGGAAGTGGTCTGGAACGGGACTAACAACAATCGGACTCCGGTCGCGAGTGGTGTTTACTTCTACCAGCTTGTCAGCGGCAGATACTCGCAGACACGCAAGATGATCCTGATGAGGTGATTCGGCGCTTACCGGTACAGATGATCCCTGTCTATAGTAATGACATGACAACCTTCTCGAGAGTGAGGAAGATATCTTGAAGAAACCGCAGGCCAAAATAACAGTTCGGAAGTGGCGCCGTGAGGACATCCCTGAAGTCATAGCATGCAGCAGGGCCGCATACCAGGATTATCTGGAAGAGTACATATATACGCAACGTCAATATGAGATGCAGTTCGCCGCGTTCCCGCAGGGGCAGCTGGTTGCTCTCTGCGGACAGAAGGTTGTGGGGTACGCTACATGCCTGATAGTCAGCATCGCCGATGAATTCTGGTACGATGTCGATGAACTGACAGGAGCCGGTACATTCAGTACGCATAACCCTGATGGGGATACCCTGTACGGATCTGATATCGCTGTGCACCCTGACTACAGGCGCAGAGGTATCGCCACGATGCTCTACAAGAGGCGGTACGCCATCCTGAAGAGATACAATCTGAAACGAATGATCGCCTACGGCAGAATACCGGGATACAGGGAATACGCCGGCAGGATGACGGCAGAACAGTACGTGGAAAAGGTGACAAATGGAGAATTGCGCGATTATGCCCTGAACACGCATCTGAAGGCCGGATACCGCGTGAAGAAAGTTCAACTCGATATCACTGTCGACCGTTCCAGCCTTAACTACTCAACATTTCTGGTCATGGACAATCCTGAATTCAACATAGCTAAAAAGAAGATATCCTCAGGAGTCTTCCCGAAGATTCAGGCACGCAGGGTCAGGGTCTGCGCCGCGCAATATCACATGAGGGCGATACAATCTTTTGAAGATCTGGAACGTTCCGTGGATTTCTTTGCCGATACGGCGGATTCCTATCACTGCCATTTCCTGCTGTTTCCCGAATACTTCACTTATCAGCTCCTTAGTTACATGAAGCACCTTACCATGAGACAGGTCACAGAGGAACTCGCGCTCTATGCAGACCGGTATATCGACATGTTCAGACGGATCGCGCAGAAATACAACATCTATGTTATTGGAGGATCTCATCCTGTCCTGAGAGATGGAAAATATTATAACACGGCGCACCTGTTCGCGCCGACCGGGAAGGTCTATACGCAGGATAAACTTCATATCACTCCAGCGGAACGGAATGAAGGCGGGATAGAGCCAGGCTCGGCAATCAGGATCTTCAGGACGCCCCTGGCAAGGATAGCGATCCAGGTCTGTTATGATATCGAGTTCCCGGAGTTATCGAGGCTGCTTACGCTGGCTGGCGTAGAGATCCTGTTCGTACCTTTCTACACGGAGGAAAAAAAGGCATACTACAGGGTAAGGCATTGCGCCCAGGCCAGGGCGGTTGAAAACTTCGTATATGTCGTGATGACTGGAAGCGTCGGTAATATGAAGACCGAATCGGGCTCCTTCCTCAACTACAGCCAGGCGGCAATACTGACTCCAAGCGATTTTTCGTTTCCGGAAAAAGGAATAGAAGGAGAGGCCGATCCAAACGTTGAGGCGGTAGTCGTCTCAGAACTGGCACTTTCCTCTTTATCACAGCAGAGACATGTAGCAACGGTCAGGCCATTGCACGATATCCGATCGGATCTATACGAGTTGCAACCCAGGGACAAAATAGAGATAATCCAGGTCGATTGAAAACGGATCTCCACATCATCCGCTCTGCAGTAAACCGCAGCTCGTAGGATAATCAGGTAAATATATCAATCAATATTGCCGATAAGTGACTATTAGAAGAAATACAGGTCCACAGGGGATAATTTTGATAATGATTGAAAGGAATTGAGATGAAAATTGCCACTTCATGGAGCACATCACCCGATACTGAAGAATCAATTAAAACAGCATACAAGCTTCTTCAGTCGAAACTCGGGGGTGATCCTGACTGGATGGTCGTTTATAGCTCCGTCGGGTATGATTGTGATCGACTCGCTGCTTGTCTCAATCGGATCGATCCTGGTCTTTCAATCCACGGAGGCTCTTCCTGTCAGGGAGTCATGACCGACGCGGGATTTCATTCGCTGGAGGGAACCGGGCTGGGATTATTCGGTATCAAAGATCCATCAGGTGCTTATGGAGTCGGCGCCGAAGATGTTAAGGCCAGTCCGAGAGATGCCGGCAGGAATGCGATTCAAAAAGCAATCGATGCGGCTCACCGACCAGGTGAGAAACCTCAGCTTGTTTGGTTGACATGCGCACCCGGGTTCGAGGAAGATATTATCAAGGGAATTGAAGAAGTGATTGGTAGTGATATTCCGATTGCCGGCGGCAGTTCGGCCGATAATACGATCGAGGGACACTGGAAACAGTTTATTAACGGAAAAGGCTTCTCAAATGGAGTGGTGATTACGGCACTGTATCCATCGACCAGAATGCATTGGTCTTTCTGGAGTGGTTATTACGCCACCGACAAGATGGGAAAAGTGACAAAATCTCGTAAACGCACGATTATGGAGATCGATAACAGGTCTGCGGCAGAGGTCTACAATGAATGGACGGGAGGAGCTATAAAGGAATCTCTGAAAGGTGGTTCAGTTCTCGCAAATACCACGCTCTATCCAATAGGCCGGCCCTTGAAACAGATGGGGAGCCTGAAGTTTTACTGTCTTTCACATCCCGAATCGGTGACTCCGGATGGCGGGTTGAATATCTTTACTGATATCGGAGAGAATGAAGAGATAGTGCTTATGACAGGTTCAAAAAACAGACTGGTCGATCGAGCTGGTACCGTGGCTAAATCAGCTCTCAGAAACGGACTGATATCGTCAGATCAGGTAGCAGGAGGCCTGATAATCTACTGCGCCGGATGTATGTTGACCATCCAGGATGATATGCCGAAGGCCGCGGCCAATATAAGGGAGACGATCGGAGGAAATCCGTTTCTTGGCGCCTTCACATTCGGAGAGCAGGGTGCCCTTGTCGATGGCGCGAATCACCATGGGAATCTGATGATATCCGCGGTGCTTTTCGAGTCTGAGTAATAATACACTGTCGTCTATTTACCATCCGGGCCGTCGATCGGAATCGATTATTGTCCTGAAATGAACTCGCCTTGACAACCCTCTATCCCTGAAGCTGCTCCCTTGTAAAGTTGAGAAGGCCGCCGGCGTCGCGTATCTTCAGTATCTCGGGCGGGAGCTTGGGAAATGAGAAGCTCTGCCCGCCGACATTTACCGTCGCGTTTTCGATATCGAGGGTGACAGGTTTATCTCCGCTGTACGCGTCGACAGCCCCCGGGCACTCGATCAGGAGCAGGCCCTGGTTTATCGCAGCCCGGTAGAATATCCTCGCGTAACTTTTGGCGACGATCGCCTTGATGCCAACCGCTTTCAATCCGACAACCGGCTGTTCTCGCGACGATCCGCAACCAAAATTGCTACCGGCAAAAAGAATATCTCCTTCGGCAACATTCGACGCGAACTCTGGATCGAGGTCTTCTAGAAGGTGGGGAAGTATCTCCTCGGCAGTTCCGCAGGAGTATGTATATTTCCCCGGAAAAAGCATGTCTGTATTGATATCATCTCCGTATTTCCATATCTTCATAATCATACCTCCTTGCGGGGATCTACTAGTTTGCCGGCTATGGCCGACGCGGCGACCGTTTCAGGGCTTGCCAGATATATCTCCGCTTCCTTGCATCCCATCCGTCCCTTGAAATTACGATTGGCTGTGCTCAGGCACTTCTCTCCCGGCGCGAGACATCCCTGATGGGCGCCGAGGCAGGGGCCGCATCCCGGAGGGAGGATCATCGCTCCGGCTTCGGAGAATACCGTTATCAGTCCTTCGAGGATAGCGGCCTCGAATACATCCTTCGACGCGGGAAGCACGAGAAGCCTCGTACCCGGCGCGATCTTTTTACCTTTCATTATTTTCGCGGCGCTTCTCAGGTCGCTCAGGCGTCCATTGGTGCAGGTACCGAGAAAATACTGATCGAAGAAGATCCCTTTTTCCTTTGAAACGGAAGAAATATTATCGACCGTATGAGGACGGGCCACGACAGGTTCGATCTTTCCCATGTCATATTTGAGTTCCCTGATATAAACGGCATCTTTGTCGGCCCATACAGGTTCATATGCAGACCTCGCCACTCCTATCGAGGCGAGGTATTCTTCTGCCAGCCGGTCAACGGGGAATACGGCGATTTTGGCCCCCATCTCGACGCCCATATTGGCGATTGTGAAGCGTTCCTCGATAGAGAGGGAGGATACCTCTCCGTGGAATTCTACGGAGCAGTAGTTCGCGCCGTCCGCTCCGATATCTCCTATGATCGAGAGAACAAGGTCCTTAGCCGAAACCGGGTGTTTCAGCTTCCCAGTGAGAGTTATCTTAATCGTCTCGGGGACTTTAAGCCATGTCTCTCCCCTGAGAAGAAGCGCGGCCGCCTCTGTGCGGTCTATCCCGGTGGAAAATGCTCCCAGGGCGCCGTACGAACAGGTATGAGAGTCGCTTCCGACTATGATCGTTCCAGGGATCGTGAATCCCTTCTCCATAACGACCTGGTGGCAGATCCCGCTCCCCGCGTCGAAAAAGTTCTTTATCCCGTAATCGGAAACGAACTGTCTGACAGTCTTGTGGTTGGCGGCCGTTTTTTCATTGGCCGCGGGGATCACGTGATCGAGTACTATGACCGGCATGTCGGTCCTTGCCACTCCGTACTCCTTCAGGTCGTCCTTGATCTTACCGACTATGGCCGCGGTATTGTCATGGGTGAGGAGATGTTCCGGCTTGACGATGACGATCTGGCCCGCCGTCACTTCCCGCTGACCTGATTTAGAAGCCAGTATCTTCTCGGCAAATGTCTTTCCCATTATCCGATCCTTTGTTCGAAGGTATCCTGTGACTTAATCCTCATTACTCAGAAGCCCGCCCTTGAGGTAGATATTCATCTGCACCTCGGAAAAAGAACCTTTCACCTTTTTTCCCGAAGGAAGGGTGACACTCTCGTCCTCGAGATTTACCTCGATCTCTTCTCCATCTTTAAGTCCCGAAGAGAGAAGGGCGGCGGTGACAATCGGAAAACCCTTGTTGATCGCGTTTCTCTCATAGATCGCGCCGAAAGATTCGGCGATGACGAGAGAGATCCCGAGGCTCTTGAAACAATCGACCGCCTGCTGACGCGACGATCCCGCTCCGAAATTCTTTCCCGTAATGACGATATCTCCGGGACCTGCCTTTTTAGCGAAATCTTTCCATCCTTCGAGATTGTCGAACGTGTACTGTCCCATCTCGTCGATATCGGTGATCGTCAGATACCTGTTATGGTATATCATGTCGGTATCTATATTGTCGCGGTCGATTAGCCAGACCTTCCCTTTGAAGACTATCGGTCTTTTTTGAGCTTTCGACCGCTTTTTCTCCGCCACGAGGGTTTCTCCGGGTTCACCTGTCGAGAAAAGGAAAGGCTCGGCCGGGATAGAGTCGGGAAGGGTTATTATACCGGCAACGGCCGAAGCGGCGACCACGGCGGGAGAAGCGATATATACCTCGCCTTTTCCCTGCTTTCCCGCGAAATTGCGATTACCGGTGCTTATAGTCACCTCACCCGGACCGTTCTGCCCGATCTGCCCCGCCGCGCACCCCGCGCAGCCCGCGTTGCCTACAAGCGCACCTGAATCCTTGAATATTTTCAGCACTCCTTCATCGAGACAACGCCGCCAGACTTCGTCGGTTGCCGGTACGATCTTAAGAACGACACCGGGGGCGACCTTTTTCCCCTCGAGGACGGCCGCCGCCGCTTTCATATCCTCAAAACGGCCGTTCGTGCACGAGCCGATAAAGGCGGAACCTATTTTAGTGCCCGCGACGTCGGCCACGTCGACCACATCTTCGGGATGCCCCGGCCTCGACGCCTGGGGAACCAGTCCATCTATATCGATCTCTATACTCTTTTCGTAAACGGCATCGCTGTCCGCCCTGACAGGTTCGATCCTCTTGCCGCTCACTTTTGCCATATAGTCGATCACATCCTGGTTGGGAGAGAAGAGAGATATTATTCCGCCCATTTCGGTCGCCATCGACGCCATCGTTATCCTTCCCGAGAGATCAAGATCGTCGATGACATCTCCACAGACCTCCGCGGCGTATCCGAGGAGCCCGTTCGCTCCGAGCTTCTTAAGCATCGCCAGGACGAGATCCTTCGGCGTGGTGAGGGGCGAGGGAGTCCCCTTGAGGATCACCCTGACGGTAGGAGGGACCTTGAACCAGACCTTTCCGTAAGCGAAAGCGTGGGCAATATCGACGTCTCCCATTCCCTGGCCGAAGGCGCCTATCGCGCCCAGAATGTTCGCGTGAGAATCTGTAGATACGAAAGTCGATCCGGGCAGAGCAAGACCCTTGTCGATCGCGATATGAGTGCCTATCCCGGCGTCGATATCGTATACGCCGATAGAATGTTCCCTGGCGAAATTACGGCATATCTGTTGATTGGTCGCGTACTTCTGATCGGAGCCGCCTGGGTTGCAATCGAAGGTGAAGGCGGTCCTGGCGGGATCGTCTATCCCGAGGCCGTTGTCGACGATATTCTTTGCCACATTCGCTCCGCCGAAGTCCCTCGCCACGCGTACATCGATCATGATGTCAACGATCTCGCCGGGAACGACTTCTTTTCCGGCATGCGAGGCGATGATCTTTTCGATTATTGTCTTTCCCACAATGGATCCAGCCTTTCTATTCGATCAACAATCCCTTGCTAAGCATGACAAGGGGGTCGAAGGTGGCGAAATCAGCCTGGTGTATCATCACGGTCTCAGGTACCTGCGGGCGTCCGTCACCTTCCTTCGCGTGACAGATGATGGTATTAAGCAGTTCTTCATCGGCGCCCGATTCGGCGGCAAGAAGAGCCCCCGATATAGGATGGCGTGCGCATTTACCGCTGTGACTCTTTCGATAGCCGCCCGTTCCGTCCCGCTCGATCTCAAGCAGCTTGCCGACATCGTGGAGAAGCCCGCCGGCTACAAGGCGGTCAAGGTCGAAGGGGTACGGCATTTTGCTGTACGCGTCGATCTGCGCACGGGCAAGAGCGAGCGCTCCTTCGGTCACCGCGATGGTGTGCTCTATGAAACTGATCCCTTTTGTGTCGGTAAGAAGGGTGAAGGGGATAGCGCGAAGTTCTTCGACGCTTTCCCAGGCTCCTTTGGCGCAGCCCGCGACCCATATCTCAACGACCATGTTCCTGAGTTCGACTTTCTTTATCTTCGCGAGCTGCGCGGCGAAGATCGATTCGATATCTTTTGAAGTGATCATATCGATTCTCCTGTCGCGATAAGTGTTAAAGTTTCTCCATCACTGCCGCCGCGACCTGATCGGTCGATGACGCGCCTTTTGCCAGGGCGTCGGCGCCGCCTCTGAGTTTAAGCATATCATAGGAGTATATCTTACCCTCTTTGATCACAGAGGCGATGGCGGAACGGATCTTTTCGGCCTTTTCGGTCTCTCCGATGTGGTCGAGCATCATGCAGGCTGAAAGTATCATCGCCATCGGGTTTACGATCGGGGGATCGAGTTTTTCATATTTGGGGGCCGATCCGTGCGTAGGCTCGAAGACAGCGACTTCTTCGCCGATATTGGCGCTGCAGGCGAATCCAAGTCCGCCGACAAGACCGGCGAACCCGTCGGAGACGATATCGCCGAACATGTTGCCGGCGACGATTACGCCGTAATCTTCAGGATTCTTGGTCAGCCACATCATCTGCGCGTCTATATTGGTGTTCCAGAGTTCGATACCGGGATACTCCTTCTGGATCCTCTTGCCCGTTGCCAGCATCATCCCTGAAGTCTCCCTGATGACGTTCGGTTTTTCACATATCGTCACAGACTTGTAACCGAATTTGTCGGCATATTTAAAAGCTTCACCGACTATCCTGTTACACGCCTTCTGCGTGAAGATACGCGTCGATACGGCCAGTTCAGCGGGTGGAGTGGATGCGAAGTTCTTGAATTTCGGATGAGAATTGAGAGCGTCGAGGACAATCTGCGGAGGATTTGTCCATTCGACGCCGCCGTAGAGCCCTTCGGTATTCTGGCGGAAAATGACGGTGTCGACGACAGGTTCCTCGATAGTCCCGCCCGGTCCTTTTCTTATGAAGTTGAGCGGATTGTTGGGAAATGAACGGCAGGGACGTATACAGATATCAAGGTTGAAAAGCTGCCTCATCGCCACTATCGGGCTGTAATAGACAAGTCCCTTGTCCTGAAGCGATGGATCGAGTTCCAGGGCCGCTTCAGATTTAGGCTTGGAGGTTATAGCGCCGAAGAGGCCTATCTTGTGCTTGCTGAGAAGATCGATAGTCCTTTGCGGAAAGGGATTTCCTTCTTTGCACCAGAATTCCCATCCGATATCTGCATGGACATAGTCCGCTTCGAATCCGGCTTTTTCGAGGACTTTAACGGTGGCGGGGAGGACGACCTTGCCGATTCCATCACCGGGCATTGAGACGATAGTTCTTTTACTCATAACCTGTTAACTCCTTTACTGTTAACGCATCGAACCGTGCGGGTCAGATGCGTTGCTCGATCCTCTCGTAACTTTTTTACATTTATACATTAAATCCGCCATTGATGCAAATTTTATAAGCAGATTTATTCCAGGAAATCGACTTTTCGGCAGATCGTGTCAGAAAGGGGGTGAGAGCGAGAGAGGCTGCTTCAGCAGGCCTTGATGACTACAAGAGTGATATCATCGTTCTGGGGAGTATGCCCGGCAAACCTCATGACGTCGTCGACGATCAGTTCCTTGATCTCTCTGGCTGACATCGAAGGCGTCACTCTGTCTTTCAGGAGAGTCTCGAGCGAATCGGTATCATAGAATTCCTTCGACTGGTTGATCGCGTCTGGAACGCCATCGGAGAAAAGGACCAGAATATCGTTATGTTCCATTCTGACCTTCTTTTCCGAATAGGAAGTATCTTCAAGCATCCCAAGGGGCAGTCTCGATCCGACGTTGTCTATCTTCATCAGGCTTTCGGCTGTTTTCAGGATCGGATCGCTGAACCCGGCGTTGGAAAATGCGATCTCTTTCGTCTTTATATCGATCGCCGCCAGGAATAGCGCCGTGTACATCGTAGCTTCGGTCTTGCTGAAGAGAGGTGGATTGATCTCGGTCATGATCTTTGAGATCGAGCTGTTACCCATCGCTCTCGAGCAGATCATGCCGCTTGACATAACCGCTATCATCGCCGCTTTCATTGCTTTGCCCGAAACGTCGCCTATCGCCACGAGGAATCTTGTCTTTTCGATGTCGAGCCACATATAGTCGTAAAAATCTCCGCCTACCTCATTCGCCGGAATGCATGTCCCGCTTATATCGAAGCCATCGATCTGGGGATCTTTATGCGGCATGATCGACATCTGTGCGGCCTGGGCGGCCATCAGCTCCGTCGATATTCGCACGTTCTTGACCCGGCGGTTGTAGAGAATGAATATTATGGCGGCTATTATCAGGCCGATCAGGGCGCGGAACCATAGAGTCTTCCAGAAAGGGGGAGTTATCGTGATCTTTATCGAGACTCCTTCCTCGTTCCAGATACCATCATTGTTCGAGCCCTTGACCCTGAAAATATATTTTCCCGGCTGAAGAGTCGTATATGTCGCGATACGTTTTGAAGAGTCGGTATATATCCAGTCCTTGTCGAGACCTTCCATCATATAGGCATATTTGTTTTTTCCCGGGGCGTAATAATCAAGGGCGGAAAATTCGAACGAGAAGAAGTAATCCTTATGCGAAAGTACGAGTTCATCGATCCTGGCTATAGGCCTGTCCAGATCGACGCTCTTGTTTAGCTTCTTGAATGTCGTCAGTACCACGGGAGGGATGTTAGGGTTGTTGACTATCCTGTCCGGGAAGAAAGAGATGAATCCATCTATATTGCCGAAGAAAAGTTCGCCCGAACTGCTTTTGAACGAGGATCCTCCATTGAATTCGTTGCTCTGGATTCCATCCTCGCTGTTATAGTTGCTGAACTCCTCCGTTTCAGGGTCGAATGAGGATATCCCGAAATTGCTGCTCATCCAGAGTTTCCCGTCGTTTCCTCCGAGTATGCAGTAGACGGAATTGTTCGCCAGCCCGTCGTCTTCAGTGAAATGTCTGAATTTCCCGGTATTTATATCAAGCCTGTTCAGGCCGCCTCCCATCGTTCCGATCCACAATGTGCGTCCTTCACCTTCTAAGATCGTAAAGGCGTAATCGTTGTTCAGCGACTGGGGGTCGGATATATCGGTCCTGAAATGAGTGAAAGTCCCCCTGGCGCGATTCATCAGTTCAAGTCCGCCACCCTGAGTGCCTATCCAGAATCTTCCCGCGCTGTCTTCCAGCATCTCCCTGACGAAATCGTTGCTGAGGCTCGTTGAATCGTCGATATCATGCCTGAACGTCTGGAACTTCCCACTTTCCCTGTCGAAACTGTTCAGCCCGCCACCGTACGTGCCGATCCACATCGTTCCCTTGCGGTCTTCGTAGATCGATCTGATCTCGTTGTGGCTGATACTCGAAGGATCGCCGGGATCGTGAGTATATCTACTGAATTTACCTGTCTTCCGGTTGAACCTGCCTATACCGTCCCGCGTTCCTACCCAGATAGTCTTATTCCTGTCCATAAAGACGATCCTGACTATATCGCTGTTGATACTTTCTGGATCATCATGATCATTCCTGAAATGAGTGAATCTCCCCGATTTTCTGTCGAAATGGTTCAATCCACCACCATGCGTCCCTATCCACAGGGTCTTGTCGGTATCCTCGAGTATCGACCAGACGATCCCTTCATTCAGCGCTTCGGGATCGGTGGGGTCCGGCCTGTAGACGTTGAATTTGCTGAGCTTGCCGTGGAAACTGCTCGTTCCGTCTCCATATGTGCCGAGCCAGATCACTCCCGACCTGTCTTCGAAGATATCATATATCTCGTTGTACCCGATGCTGGTCGGGTCGTTCGGATCATTGAGATAATGGAAGAAACCGTCATTACCCCGGTCGTAGAGGTTGAGTCCTCCGCCTTTCGTCCCTATCCACAGCGAACCGAAACTGTCCTCGTAGATCGCGTAGACATTGTCGTTGCTCAGGCTGGATGGATCGTGGGGATCGTGCCTGTACCTCGAAAAATGTTTCCTGGAATCATCAAGCCTGTTGAGGCCTCCTCCGACAGTCCCGACCCAGAATGTCTCCGACCGGTCCTGGAATATGGATCTTACCGAATTGCTGCTTAGCGAGGAATCGTCACCGGGGTCATGGAGATAATGCCTCATGAGAATCCCATGCGTATCTACGCAGCACAATCCATTCCCGTCCTGAGCTATCCAGAGCATCCCTTCATCATCCTCGTAGATATCGAGGACCGCAGAACCGCCCGGGCTGGTCGAGCTCTTTGAGCTGTCGAGAAACCTGGAGAAGGAATCGCTGACAGGATCGAACCTGTTCAACCCGTCGTCAGTCCCTATCCAGAGAGTACCGGAACGGTCCTCGAGGATAGCGTTGATATTGTTATGGCTGATGCTCGAACTGTTCCTCGGATCGTTGATGTAGAGTTTGAATATACCGGTCTCGGGATCGTACCTGTTCAACCCTCCGTGAAAAGTCCCGATCCAGAGATAACCATGACTGTCCTCGCAGACAGAGAGGATATGGTTATAGCTGAGGCTGTTCGGGTCTTTCGGGTCATTGACCATGACAGTGAAGTCGTATCCGTCGTATTTGTTAAGCCCCGATTCCGTACCGAGCCACAGGAATCCAGTCTTATCCTGGATGATGCATTCGACGATACTCTGTGATAATCCGTCTTCGATCGATATACGTTTGAATTTAATCCTTGGAGTGTCAGCCGTCTGGACCGCGGTGGACGGAGCGGCCGAAGAGGGAAATGATGACACATACACAATAGCGGCCGTAACGACCGCCGCAAGAGCAATGAAGCGCGAAGACCGATTTAAATTTCCAATCATCCGTGACGCATCCCGCCGAATATTGATAGTCCATCCATGAGAATCAGTGATAAGAAAGCACCATATTCTGTCAACTTACTATATTTATATACGTTATTTCAATCGCAAAGTTCCTTGCTGGTAAGAGTTATCGGTTGGAAACTCCGATGGTTTAGTCCTTTTTCATCGTGCCATCTCGTCAGTGATGATCATTCCTGTTGTAAGGGCCGTTCATTCGATGTATTCTTGGCCATTGCCAGCGACGATCAGGACCGGTAAAAAAAACAGGGAGTCCGCCATGTCGTACAAATATTGCATCAGGTTGAGCGGGTCAAGCAACCATGGCCTGAAACAGGCGGCGAGGATACTTGCCGAAGCGGCGGCGATATACGGAGACAAGTATGCCCTTGAAAGTGCTTCGTTCGGTCCGGAAGCGAGAAGTAACATCGCCAGGGCCGATGTCATAATCTCTGACGTACCGGTCGATTCTCCAAGAGTACAGGCGGTCGATTTTCTTCTCGTCCTTACGCAGGAAGCGTTCGAGAGGCATATCGCCGATCTCGCCCCGGGCGGTGTGGTCGTTGCCGATATCGATGTCGAGACGGCAGGGTCGCCTGGAGAGGAAAGGATCTGCAAGATTCCTTTCTTCGAGGTAATAGACAGGTACGTCGATAATTATTCGATGATAAATATTTTTGTCCTCGGTATCTTTGCGTCGATCTCAGACGTACTCGAAGAAAAATCGATCAGGCTTGCGATCATGGCGAGAGCTCCGAAGCTGTCGGAGGAAAACTATCTCAGCGCTTTTGATGCAGGTATTAAAACAGGGAGTCAATATGCCGCGGGAGACTGCGGCTGATATCAGGGCCTGATCGAGGGAAAGCGTCGCCTATGAAGGATCAGTTTGCGAGACTGAAGGAAAAAACGGAGAAACTCGGAAATTACAACCACAAATATCTCCACGTAATATCAAGAAATATCGATCAACTGACCGCGGCCCTCGAACGCGAGGGTGTTCGTGACAGGGTCCATTTCTGGAGTTATTCGATGGAAATCTCGGAAGAGATGGATACTATACTCCAGGTCGCGAAAGATAAAAAAGAGGCTCTCGATTTTCTCGGGTGCTATTACGCGCTGCAGTTTCTGCAGATGAATCTCAGGCTTATAGATATCGTAAAACTCGATCTCGCTTCGAGCAGGGACAGAAGCAAGGTTAGCAAGAAATTCATGCTCGAATCGGGAAGAATGTTCAGGCACCTTACGAGAGATTACATGCGGCGTCTCCTCGATCTCTTTCTCGAGGGGAAAGACCATCCCGAATTCGTCGTCCTTGGCGTCGGGACAAGAGCGGACCAGGATGATATAGACCTGGGGATCGTCTGCGCCGAGGATGGAGACCGCGATAACCTCAACAGCGCGATCGGGCAGCTCAGCAGCCACATGTTCAAGACCGCGACGAGGCTGCATTTCCATCTTTCCGAATATATCGGAGGGAATTCACTGAGCGCGCGGATCGAGGAATATGAGGCAGTACTTACAAGCAACACATACAATTTCATTATTGTCAGCGAGATGATAGGGGCCGCGAATATCCTTGGCAGCGAGGATCTTTATGAGGAATTCAGGAAACGGGTGACAAGCCGCTTTTATTTCGATCCGAAAAACAGGGAGAACCGCTACCACGAGGGTTTCCTCAGGGGAATCCTCGGGGAGATAAAATCGGTCCTGTCCAATCCGAAATCGAAAGACAGCATCAATCCGAAGGAAGACGGTCTTCGGCCGATAAGGGGACTTCTTTCCGCCTTGAAATTGTTATATGGCGTTGAAAGACTCAACGCGTGGGAGATCATAGAAGAACTCAAGGCTAAAAATCCCGGCCGTGAAAAAGAATACGATGACATTGAACGGGCTCTGAGCTTCCTGGAACTTTTCAGGCAGCTGTACCAGATCATGGTCGCTCAGGATGAAGAGATCACCCTAAGCGAACAGTGCATAGGAGATATGGTGGCGCGGATAGCTGAAATGATCGGATTCGAGGAGCGTGGAGTAGTTTCGGCGAAAGAATTCATGCTTGTCGATTATTACAATCACCTCGAGAGCTGTTACCAGGCGATAGAGGTACTTAGCGCGGACCTGAAGAAACATCTGCGCGATATCAGTATATATGGTCCGATATTTTCCGGCGACGCGCGCAAGTCGCCAGGGTATAAAGGCAATCTGGCGATCGACTTTCTCCGGGCTTCGTCGTTTCTCGAGGGAATAACATACTGGGATGATTTTCTCGAAGAGTTGAAGGACGAGAACAATCTTTTTTACGATGAATTCATAGAGAGTTTCAGGGAGCTTCCACGGAGGACACTTAATAAAGTAGCGAAGGGGTATGTCTCGAGCACCGTCTATGAACCGGCCCCAATAATCCAGTTTCTTACTATAATGGGCAGAAAGGCGAATACAGAGGAATCGAAAGAGATCTTCGCCCTGCTGAGCAGGCTGTTCATCGATCAGCTCGGTTCCCTTCCAAGTGTCTCGGATTCACTGGCAAGGATATCAAGCTCCCAGTCGCAGACACTCAACAACTTTCTTGCCCTTCTCGATTACGACCTTCTCGGACGGTTCATATCGATAATAAAAAAGGAACCGGTCATCCCGGAGCTGTTGCCATATCACAAGCAGCTTCTCAGCCTGTCGGACCTCCATTACAAAAGCAGCCATTTTTTTAAAAGACATTTTCATCCGATCCTGAACAAATATCCGGTCTTCATAAAGAACCTCTACAGGAACGAGAAACTCAAGGAGATAACGAAAGGTTTTTACAGTGATATCTCGTCGATCCCGACGATAGACCAGAGAATAGAGCGGATAGGCGATTATTATGATATGGAGTTCGTAAGGGTCAGCCTGCTGACCCTCGCCGGCGCCGGAAGCGAGCAGACAGATGCCGAATTTATCGAGTTCTGCGATAATTACACGCATGCCCTGCACGAAAACTGCCTTCAGGATGTGCACAAATCCCTTGGATATTCGATCTATACTCATGACATGTTCGCTCTCTACGCCACCGGGGGGCACGCGCGCGAACAGGGATTCGACGATGATTATGACATGATCGTGATCCTTGATTCGAGTGATGACGAGATAATCTATTACTGCAACAAGATCGTATCGAAGATGAACTCCCAGATACTCAAGAGGGGAATATTACCTCATCACAGGTTTGCCGAGCATTTTGGCAGTTACGTGATAAGCCTCGACCAGCTGAGCGGATTTCTCAGCGCAGAGACGAAGGATGTGCTCGTTGATCTTTCGCAGATCCTTAGTTCGCGGATGCTCGTCGGACCGAAGAAACTCGATAAAAAGCTCAAGGAAAAGATCATTGAGCCGCTTATTTTCGGCAGGGATGCCGATTTCATAGAGTTGCTGATAGAGGAAATGGTGGCAAGGCACGCCAATGAGGATGATGAGATCAGGAGAAATCTGAAGGAATGCAGGGGGGGGCAGCGTGACCTCGAGATGCTTCTGCTTATATACAAAGCGAAGTACAGGCTTCGCGATCCACTTTCGAGGAAACTTCTTTTATATCTTTCAGAACTCAATCCAAAGAGAAAAGAAGATTTTATATATCTTATCGAGCATCTCGATTTTATTAAAAAGATGAGGGACCTTTACCGTTTGAAGGTAGCCGCTCACGATGTCATAGAGAAAGAATATCTTCCGTCTGTCGCCGTCAGTATGGGGTATGGAGACTCGAGCGACGCGGCGGGAAGGTTGTTTGACGATTTCATTGCAAGGACTGACAGGGCGATGGAAGTAATAATCAGGCTCATGTCAGGGATATGGTCATAGGATTTGGGCTTCCGAGTATTTCTTGGAGATGGGATCGGTTCGATCGATGATGACCTTAATCGAGGTCGACGATATCCCTTCTCGATCCGAATCTTTCCGCATAAGACCTGGCCAGTTCCGCTCCAAAGAGAAAAATCATCGCCGACCAGTAGACCCACAGAAGAAGAATTATGATAGAGCCGGCCGCGCCGTATAGCGACGTGACGATCGTCTTCTGGAGGTACATTTCTATTAGCTTTTCGCTTACGACGAAAAGTATCGACGTGAACGCGGCGCCGAACCATACATCGCCCCATTTTATTCTTATATTAGGTATTACCTTGAAAAGGGTCGCGAAGAGAAGAGTAAGGATAAGGGGTGACAGGAGATCGGGGATGCGAGGCAGAAATCCGGCGACCTCGGGAAACGATTCTAGAAGGAGTTTTTCCGGTATCACCGTGAGAGTCTTCATGACAAGAGATGTATAAAGCGACAATCCAAGCCCGATGACCATGAGAAAGGCGAAAAAATTGCTTCTCAGTATCTGGATTAGTTTTCTCAATAATCCCTGGCTGCGATCGACATCCCTGCCCCAGATCGTGTTGAGAGAGAGGATAAGTTGTTGAAAGACTCCGGTTGAGAAGATTATAAGCAGGAGCAGAGACCCCGAACCGGCCGCGATATTCGCCGAACGGCTCTCCTGGGTGCTGCGAATAATGCTCTGGATCGCGAGGGAAGCTTTCTCGCCTATAGAATCACGCAGCTGGATCACGATCTCGTTCTCCACCGCCTCCGTCCCGAACAGCATGCTGACGACTCCTACTATCACGATAAGAAGGGGAGCGAGGGAGAGTATGGCGTGATAAGCCAGGGCGGCGGCCATCGATGGAACATCGTCTCTGAAACAGCTTTTTGCCGTATCCCTGAAAAGAGAGAAAAAAGATTTTATTCCGTTCATTCTCATAAGCAATCCTCTAACAGTACGGCAACGCATAATAATATACAGGAGTCCGGCAAGCTGTCGAACAAAAACATCTTTTATGATCGTTAAATATTCAATTGACCATAGACGCTTGAAATGGTAAATACGGCTATCTCTCTTCTCTAGCTCGTGTTCATCTGATTGCTTGATAATGGCGGGGTCATCGGTTATAAGTTTTCCGGTGGCCTTTTTTTATCACGGGGAGGGTTGTGATCCTGGACGTAAGAAAAGCGGTTATCGACGCCGAGTCACTTATAAGAGCGTATATACGGGAGACGCCCCTCGCGCGATCGTCTTATCTCAGCGAGGCCGGAGGCGCTGATGTAGCGTGCAAGCTGGAAAATCTCCAGTATTCAGGCTCATTTAAATTCCGCGGGGCGCTCAGCAGGATACTCTCTCTTTCCAGGGAAGACCTGTCCAGCGGTGTAGTGACCGCTTCGACAGGAAATCACGGAGCGGCTGTCGCCCGCGCCCTTGAAATAACAGGTGGCAGGGGAACGGTATTCGTCCCGGAAGGAGCTTCAGGGGATAAGTTGAGGTTGATACGCCAGTATGGAGCTGAGATAGAGGAATACGGGACTGACAACGCGGAGACGGAAGCTTTCGCGAGAAAAACTGCTCTTAACGCCTCGATGACGTATATTTCTCCCTACAACGACCGTGAGGTGATAGCCGGGCAGGGTACTATCGGTCTGGAACTCGAGAGGCAGATCGATCATATAGACGCCATCTTTGCTTCGGTAGGTGGTGGCGGTCTGATATCTGGAATCGGGGGATATATAAAAAGTATCAGGCCTGATATACGGATGGTCGGGTGTTCTCCCGAAAATTCGAAAGTGATGGCGGAATCTCTTAAAGCGGGAAAAATACTTGATATCCCATCGATGCCGACAATATCTGACGGGACGGCCGGAGGCATCGAACCCGGAGCGATCACCTTCGGGTTATGCAGGGAATATATCGATGATTTCATCACGGTCACGGAAGAAGAGATAAAAAACGCTCTGGCAGGATTCATCAGGAATGAACATATGCTTATCGAGGGAGCCGCCGCCGTCTCTGTAGCTTCCTATCTGAAAACAAAGGAATCGTACAGGGGAAAAAACGTGGTAATAGTCATATGCGGGGCCAATATCGACGCGGAAACGCTGAAGGAGGTCCTCTCGGATTACAAAACGGAGTAGATCATTCGCTTTCCGTATCAAGGGATGAGACGGCGTATTTTCCAGGGTCCGCGGTACGGAGGTCATTGGCCAGGTTGTCAAGGGCCCTTGAAAGGATCTCGATGATAAATTCTTTCACTTCATCTTCGCTCGATACGATCAACCTGTCTTCTTCCCATACGATGGAGGATATAGCGTGGAATTCCTCGTCATCGAGGAGGCACAGAGCCGCCCTGTTAAGATCGATGTTGAGCGTCGTCGCGAATCCTTCCACGCCGCTTTCAGCTTTCATCTCTACTGTCGCTACCGATATGGCGATCATTCCCGATCTTGCTTCAAGAACTCCACTGATGTCGATACCGGCCCGTAGAAGGTGTTTTACCGCGTAATCCCTTACGAGTGATCTGTGAAAGAGGATCTTCTCAGCGAGTGGATTGCACGTGACCTCGATATCAAGGCCCTCTATTCCACTCAGGGAAGATCCATTATAACAATTGACTTCGGCTGCCGGAACAGCTGTCGGGATCTGCAGAAGAAGGTATAACGATATTAATACAGGTAGCGATGTCTTCAGCACTGATCTCTCCTCTCAAACTGACCTGAGTATCTATTATATCACAGGTGCCGATGGCTATTCAATGGCGGTGCCCAAAAATAATGGACATCTTTAATTTCATCTGGTAAGGTAAACAACCGTTAAATCGAAAAGTGACAGGTCTGGGAAAAAGGAGTCGGAAATATGATCAAGTTCAGCAAGCAGCAACTTAAAGTGCCCGCGTTGATGAGGCCGGTCTATCTCGTCACTGCCGGCCAGTCAAAATTTGGCAGGGCGATACCTGAAAAAAGGACGGAGGAACTGTGCGTCGACGCGATCACGCAGGCCGCCGACCTGATCGGGATGTCGCCGGCTGAATTGAAAAGCTATATACATTCATGCTACTACGGCCACTTTGCCGATCATTTCGGTGATCAGCTCCTCGGCGAGGCAGTGATCCACGACAGGCTTGGTCTCGACCCGCTCGGCAACATCGGAGTCAAGACCGGAGGAGCGACAGGAGGATCGACTCTCTGGGAAGCGGTCAAGGCCGTAGCTTCGGGATATTCCGACTGCGTGCTGGCGATGGGATGGGAAAGAATGGACGAAGTCCCGACCGATGAGGGCAATTTCCTCATATCCTGCGCCGCCGACAAGGACTGGGAGTCTCCTCTCGGCCACATATATACTGGATATTACGCCGTGATGGCGCAGAGGTACTGGCAGATATTCGGTAAGGCGGAAGATTCATTCCGCAGGACTCTTGCCGAGATATCGGTAAAACACCATGGATACGCGAGGATGAATCCATATGCCCAGTCACCGATGAAGATAACGGTGGATGACGTTCTGAAATCCCCCGTGGTCGCTTATCCGCTCAGGGCTCTCGATTGCTGCCTGATGAGCGTCGGGGCTGCATGCGCGATAATCTGTGATGAGAAAACAGCTGAAGAGATGACGAAAAACTCTCCTCACAAGCCGCTCAGGATATGGGTCGCCGCCGGATCGCATACTCTCCGGCCGGCCGACAGGCGCGACATGGAGATACCTCTGCTTCCCAACGAAACAGCCGATCAGTACAAAGACCTTGGCAAGAGATTCCCGGGGGGGGACAGGTATCCCGGATTCACCGGATTCCTTGGAGCGAGGATGGCGGCGTGGTACGGATACCGGATGGCCGGGATCAAGGATCCGCTCGAAGACCTTGACCTTGTCGAACTTCACGACGCTTTCACGATCAGCGACGTTCAGACATATGAGGATATCGGGTTGAGGCCATACGGCGAGGGACGCGATTACGTCGAATCGGGCGACTGCTATCACACAAATCCGAAGACTGGAAAACCGGGCAGGCTTCCATCGAACATATCCGGAGGGCTGATAGGCTGTATGCACGCTGTCGGAGCGACGGGAATAATGCAGATGTTCGAGGTAGCGACGCATATCTGGGAAAGATGGGCGGAGATCCATGGCGACGCTAAGAGATGGAAAGAATTCGGGCGCGTGAAACCGAAAGACTGGACCGATCTTCAGGTCAAGGGAGCGAAAAGAGGGATGGCAATAAGCCATGCCGGCGTCGGTTCTCACGTGACATCGACTATATTGATGGATCCCGATCACCTGTTATAAGGTTTGTAAATCAAAGGAGAATCATTATGAGTATGTTCGGACAGGTCTTTGTTAAAGACGGAAGATACAAGATCAAGGGAGATTTTCACAGGTTGTCGGAAAATACGCCGATCCGAAACGCCGACGACGGATGGAAGCTGATGGGAGTGACCAACCCGAGGGACATGACGTATATCCATATGTACGGGGGAGAAGCTCCGTTCTTCGAGGGTCTCGGCGAAGGAAAACTCCTTGGAACCCGCTGTGATAATCCCGACTGCGAATACAAAGGCACGGTATATCAGCCGTTCAGGATCCATTGCGCCGATTGCCTCGGCAGGAACACGGTCTTCGATATGACGAAACTTGCGAAGACGAAAGCCTTCGTACATACCTTCATGGTATGCGAGAGGTCGGGAGCTTTCAATGTCCTTGACAAGCCGATCAAATTCATCAACATCGAATTCGAGGGAGTCGATACGATCCTGATGAGCTATCTTTCTCTCGGGGATCCCGAGATCGGGATGAAAGTGATCCCGATCTTCAGGACGAAGAACCCGACCTACACGATCCTTGATCTTTCCTGGGTTCCGGAAGGGACTGATAAAAAAGACCTTCCCGAGGGTTTCACTTTTTAGAAAATAGATGAAGTTGTTGTTGTAACATGGAGGGATAAAATCGATTACGGACTCACGGAAGACCAGAAAGTTCTGCGTTCTTCGATAAGGGATTTTGCTGAAAGCGAGATCGCTCCGATAGCCCAGGAGCTTGACGAAAGGGAAGAGTTCTCTCTTGAGATAACTGCCAAGATGGCTGAGATGGGGCTGTTCGGAGTAGTCGTCGATGAGAAATACGGAGGATCGGGGATGTGTTACGGCGATTATATTATCGCCGTGGAGGAGATCGCCAGGGTCGATGGCTCGCAAGCGGCGACCGTAGCAGCTGGAAATTCGCTCGGAATCGGACCTCTCTACTACTACGGGAATCAGCAGCAGAAGGAAGAGTGGCTTCCCCGTCTCTGCAAGGGTGAGATACTTGCTTCTTTCGGCCTGACAGAACCTGACGCCGGATCTGACGCGGGAGCGAGCAAGACATCGGCAAAACTGGAAAACGGCGAATGGGTGATCGACGGCAGCAAGATATTCATCACCAATTCATCCTCGCCGATATCAGGTATCTGCGTCGTCCAGGCGAAGACGGGCCAGCGTTCTGACGGGAAGAACGAGATGTCATGCATTCTCGTTCCGAACGGAACGCCCGGTTTTGAAGCAAGAAAGATGACTGGCAAGATGATGTGGAGAGCTTCCGACACAGGAGAGCTTTTTTTCGAAGGATGCAGGGTCCCCGAAGCGAACCTCCTGGGAAAACGGGGAGAAGGATTCCGGCAGATGCTCGAGACGCTCGATAACGGCAGGCTCGCGATCGCGGCGATGGGACTCGGAGGCGCCCAAGGTGCTTTCGAGCTGGCTTTGAAGTATGCCCGGGAAAGAGAGCAGTTCGGAAGGCCGATCGCCACATTTCAGGCAAATTCATTCAAACTTGCCGATATGGCTACACAGATAGAAGCGGCCAGGGCACTTCTTTACAAGGCCTGTTCGCTGAAGGATGCCGGATTGCCATTCTCGAAACAGGCGGCGATGTCGAAACTGTATTGCTCCGAGGTGATGGGAAGGATCGTCAATGAAGCTGTCCAGATCTTCGGTGGTTACGGTCTGATGAGGGAATACAATATCGAGCGGTTCTACAGGGACTACAAACTCCTCACCATAGGTGAAGGTACATCCGAGATACAACGGCTGGTTATTTCGAGGCATATCGGGTGCAACGACAGCCTATAAGGCTTTAGGGAGAATAAGATTGGCGCAAGCCCGTGATTAGATCAGAATTCACGGGCTTTTTTCAGTTTGCCAGGCGCCTACTTTTCCCGGAGCTCCGGTATATCCCTGTAAAGGTCTAGCGATTCCGGGTTTCTAAGCGCGTCCTGGTTGAACACTTTTTTGCCATGAATGATATTCTTCACTGCTATCTCGACTTTTTTCATGTTTATAGTGTACGGTATATCGTCGATCCTGATTATTTTAGCGGGCACATGTCTTGGTGTGGCGTTCTTCCTTATCGTCTGCTTTATCCTTGATTGAAGTTCCGCGGTAAGCTCAAATCCTTCATTAAGGATCACGAAAAGGATGACGCGCACATCATCTTCCCATTCCTGTCCTATCACAAGGCTGTCTTTTATCTCCTCTATCGTATCCACCTGGCGGTAGATCTCGGCCGTGCCGATCCGCACTCCGCCCGGATTGAGGGTAGCGTCCGATCTTCCGTACATGATCACACCGTTGTGTTCTGTTATCTCAATAAAGTCGCCATGTCTCCAGATGTTCGGATAAACGTCGAAATAAGCGTTGTGATATTTCTCGCCGGAAGGATCGTTCCAGAAGTAGACCGGCATCGAGGGAAAGGGGGAGAGGCAGACGAGCTCACCCTGCTGCCTTTCCACAGAAATGCCTTCAGAGTTAAAAGCCCTGACGTTCATTCCGAGAGTCCTGCACTGTATCTCTCCGCGGTAGACGGCGCCTATCGGATTTCCAGCTGCAAAACATCCGTTCAGATCAGTTCCCCCGGCGATAGATGAAAGGCACTGGTCCGGGTGGATATCTTCATAGACAAAATCGAATTCGCTCACATGAAGCGGAGATCCCGTTGATAATATCGCTTTGAGTGAATCGAGACTGTGTTTATTGCGCGGCTTGTACGTTGATTTATTTACAGCGGAGAGGTACTTGGCGCTCGTACCGAAAATAGTGATCTTCTCGTCATCGATAAGACTGAAAAGCGCGTCTGGACCGGGATAGAAGGGAGAACCGTCGAAAAGGATGACGGTCGCGCCGAGGGCGAGAGAACTGGTAAGCCAGTTCCACATCATCCAGCCACAGGTCGTATAGTAGAATATCCTGTCCTCGCGTTTTACATCGGTATGGAGAGCGAGTTCCTTCATATGGTGGATAAGGATCCCTCCGGCGCTCTGGACCATGCACTTGGGTAGCCCCGTCGTACCAGATGAATACATTATGTAAAGGGGGTGTTCGAAAGGCAGCTGCTCGAATTCGATCTCAAGGCCATCTTCTTTCGAGATGAAATCCTCATAGAGAATGCTGCCCGCGATATCGCCGATATCCGGTTCTGCAGAGGCGTAGGGAATAACTATCACTTTCCTGATTGACGAGATCTGTCCGACTATCCCCTTTATCTGTCCGAGAGAATCAAACGATTTACCATTATACGAATAGCCGTCAGCGGTAAACAGTATCTTCGGTTCGATCTGGCCGAATCTGTCAAGCACTCCCTTTATCCCGAAATCGGGAGAGCAGGATGACCATGTAGCGCCAAGGCTCGTGGCTGCCAGCATCGCGATGATCGTCTCAGGGATGTTAGGCATGAACCCGGCGATCCTGTCGTCAGGCGCGACCCCCGCTTTTCTGAGCGAAAAAGCAAGCCTGGCTACCCTTTCATAGAGTTCAGAGTAGGTGATCTTTTCTTTCCTTCCGTTCTCGCCTGAAGATATGATGGCAAGCCTGTCATCCCTGTACCGAAGAAGGTTTTCCGCAAAATTAAGCTCAGCGCCGGCGAACCATTTTGCTCCCGGCATCTTCTCGCCGTCCACGAGGATCCGATCGTATTTCCTCGAGTGGATTATATCGAAATGATCCCACAGCGATTTCCAGAGAGACGTAATATTATCGATAGACCATTCCCAGAGCTCATCGTAAGAGGAGAAATCATGACCGTATTGTTCATTTATCTTTTTCATGAACGAAAAAAGATTCGTTTTTTCTATTCTTTCTCTCGATGGTTCCCACATCATTTTTCCCATGCCTGATATTTCCTTCCGGGTTATCACTTGTAATTCGTTGCCTGGTCTCAAAGCCGGAACCATTCTATTAACAATTTAGTCCGAGGTCAAAAAGAAACTTGTCCGGCGATGAAAAGAGAAGATTCCTTTTCCAAAATGTACCGCTGTGTTAGTATCAACGGCGTAAGTGCCACGGGCGTGATGCCTGAATATGGCGTCTATAACCAGGAATAACAAGGACGACAGGAGAAGAGATGGACAGGAGAGGCCTTAAATATCTTGTAAGAAGTCTTTTCATAACCGTAACGGTTTTTACCTTATTGCATTGCCCGGCGAGAAATGCGGGAGCGGAGATGATCACTCCGGAAAAATATTTCGGTTTCGAGCCCGGCGCTGACGGCATGCTTTTCAATTATGAACAGCTGATAGATTACCTGAAGGTGCTGGACGGGGAATCTCCTTCCCTTAAACTTGTCGAGATAGGAAAATCGCCTATGGGCAAGTTTATCTATATCGCTTTCATATCGTCGCCGTCAAACATCGAGAATCTCCGGCAACTGAGGGAAATAAACCGAAAGCTGGCAAACGATCCCGCGTTAGATGAGAAGGAACTCGAATCGATCGTGAAAGATGGGAAGGTCTTTTTCATGGCCACCCTCTCTATGCATTCGAACGAAGTAGGGCCATCGCAGGCAGCCCCGAAAATCGCATACGAACTTTTGACGACGGAAGATCCCGAGAGGCTAAAATGGCTGGACGATGTCGTCTTTATGATGAATCCGTGTCATAACCCCGATGGCATGGATATGATAGTGGAACATTACCAGAAATACAGGGGCACCAAGTACGAGGGCAGCAGGATGCCAGGCGTCTATCACAAATACGTCGGGCACGACAACAATCGCGATTTCGTGACGCTGACCCAGTCAGACACGAAAGCGATCTCGAACGTGCTGAGCAACGACTGGTATCCCCATGTGATGATAGAAAAACACCAGATGGGGTCTTCCGGAGTCAGATATTTCGTCCCGCCAAACCACGATCCTATCGCCGAAAACGTAGATGCCGGACTATGGAACTGGATGGGAATATTCGGATCGAACATGATAAAGGATATGACGCAGGAGGGACTCTCCGGAGTAGCGCAGCATTACCTTTTTGATGACTACTGGCCAGGTTCGACCGAGACATCGATATGGAAAAATGTAATAAGCCTTCTCACTGAAGCTGCGAGTGTTCTGCACGCCACACCGATATATATCGAACCGAACGAACTCTCGGTCCATGGAAAAGGACTATCTGAATATAAGAAAAGTATCAACATGCCTCTCTTGTGGGAAGGGGGCTGGTGGAGGCTTTCAGACATTGTAGAATACGAAAAAAGCTCGACATATTCGATGCTGAGGACATCATCACTGCACAGAGAGGCGATCCTTAGGTTCCGGAACGAATTGTGCCGCAGGGAGGTGGAGAAAGGATCCACTACCCCTCCGTATTACTATATCCTTCCGGCGTCGAGGGAGAGGCAGCATGACCTTGGAGAACTGGCGCGCGTAGTCTATCTGCTAAAGGAACATGGAATAAAAGTCTACAGGGCGGGAGCGGATCTTCCCCTTGGACAGGGATGTTCGGTCGCGAAAGGGGATATTGTCATACCTCTCGCTCAGCCTGTTAGGGCTTTTATAAAGGAAGTGATGGAAAGCCAGGAATACCCGGTACGCCATTACACGCCGGGAGGAGAGATCATCAAGCCTTACGATATAACCAGCTGGTCGATCCCTCTTCACTCGGGACTGGTCTGCGAGGAGATCGATGCGAGATCGGATGGACTCGAATCTTCCCTTGAACTTGTGGATTGGGGTTTTTCATTCCTCACGGGAGGACCGGAAAGGAATAATGCGGCGGCAGTCTTCTTCGCGGAAAATAACGAGAGTTACAAGATCGTTTTCAGAGCGCTTTCATCGGGGTTGAAAGTCTTCCGGCTCGATGAAACTGTTGAACTGAACGGGACAGCGGTATCGAAAGGAAGTTTCGTGATCCCGATCGATGGAAAGAATTTCGATAAATACCGCAGAATACGAAAGGGTCTCTTGGTCGAACCTCTCTATATCGACGATGACCTGGCCGGCAGGCTCTGCAGGGATGATTTATCGCTTGATATGCCAAGGATAGCTCTTGTTGAAACGAATTTCCACGATATGGATGCCGGATGGACGAGATATCTTTTCGATTCGTACGGCATTCCTTTCGATCCGGTAAAGACGGACCGGGTCGAAGGGATCGATCTTGGAAAATACGATCTGATAATATTTCCAGATAACGAGAAATCGATCCTGATGAAAGGTAAATATGAATCGCGAGGAGGGTATTTTTCCGGTTCCTATCCGCCGGAATACCTCAAGGGGCTCGGCGAAAAAGGTTTCGAAAAGATCCTTGGATTCATCGATGAAGGGGGAAAGGCAATCGCCTGGGGAAGGTCTACGGCGTTATTTGACGGGTCCCTTTCAATCGGAGAGAAAGAGGATAAGGAAGAATTCACCCTGCCGTTCAGAGACCTTTCGCAGGAGATGGAAAAATCGGGATTGTACTGTCCCGGTTCTCTTGTGAGGGTGCTGTTGAAGAAAGACCATCCACTGACCCTGGGCATGGGAGATGAAGCGGGTGTCTTTTTCAGGGGAAAACCGGTATTCGCGACTTCAATTCCCAGATTCGACATGGACCGCCGGGTCATAGCGAAATTTCCGGAAAAGGATATACTGCTCAGCGGTTACGCTGAAAACATATCTGAAGCGGGGAACAGGTCGGCGATGGTATGGCTAAAAAAAGGAAAGGGAGAGCTGGTGCTGTTCTCATTCAACCCCCAGTTCAGGGCTTCGACACCGGGGACGTTCAAGCTCCTCTTCAATTCACTTCTTCTGCCCTGACTGAGTGAAGAGGTTTAAAATATCTTATCCGGTCCTTTTGATCGCTACGATCGTCATATCATCCATCTGTGAGGATCCGTCCGCGAATTCGTATACGGCCTTCATGATCCGGTCGATTATTTCGGTGGCTGATCTTTCATGATGCTTCAGGATCAGGTCAGGGAGAATCTCTTCTCCGAACTCATTCTCGGATGGATTCCTCGCCTCAGAGATCCCGTCAGAAAAGACGAGGAGAATGTCTCCAGGATCGATATCAACCGTAGCGTTGGAATATTTCGAACCTTCAAGTGCCCCGAGAAGAAGCCCGCTCAACTCAAGCCTTCTCGTCCGGTTGTCCCTGTTGACGAGGAATGGATGGTTATGCCCGGCGTTGCAGTAATGTAACTTGTGGTTCGCCGGGTCAAGGATACCGAAAAAGAATGTGGCAAACTTTTCCGGATCGGTACTCCGGAACAACAGGTCGTTAGAGCGGGACATTATTTCGCATGGGCTCTGGTTGGCAAGATCCTGGCCTCGGAAGGTGGCCTGAAGATTCGACATCAACAGCGCGGCCGGCATGCCTTTTCCAGAGACGTCGCCAAGGCAGGCGACTATCCTTCCATCGCACAGGCTGATGAAATCAAAATAGTCGCCGCCGACTTCTTTCGCGGGAATGCTCCTGCCTGAGAGATCATACCCCGGTACCGAGGGAGGTTCCTTGGGAAGGAGCCCCGTCTGGATCTTGAACGCAGTCTTCATCTCCTCCCGGATGCTTTCGAGCATCTTCTCTTCCTCGTAGAGCCTGGCGTTTTCGATCACCTGGGCCGACTGCGACGCGATGATACTGAGCAGGCGTTTATCTTCCTCGGTGAAACCAAGATCATGTCTCTTGTTGAAGACGTTAAGAGATCCTATTATCCTTCCTTTCGAAAGGAGAGGTACGCTCAGGAGCGTCTTTATGGGATTCTTTTCATTGTCAAGAATCTTGAAACGGTCATCGTTATCAAGATCGTTGGAAAGGATCGGTTTCTGATTTACGATCATCCAGCCGGTGATCTGCGTGTCGAGATGAAACGGCAAAAAATCGTGAGTCCGGTCAGCCTGTCTTTCTATCGTGTGAAAAGCGTTTTCCTCGGTGTTTTTGCTCAGAAGCGTAACGGTGCCCTGTTCCGAGACGAGATGCTTGACGCATTTCTGCACGACAAGGCGTATTATCTGGTCGAGAGACATGGTAGAATTAATAGCCGTGGAGATCTCATTAAGTATCGAAAGTTCCTCGACTGCAGCTTTAAGGCGAAAGTTCTCCTTTTCAAGCTTTTCGGCGGTACTCCTGTCGAATTCTACCATTATTATTCTGCCCCTGTTAAAATTCCGATGCCGCTGATCCTGTAGGGTGATATTCTCATAACGGAATCGATATTTCAACAATTTACTGGTCACAGATTTTTTTATTGAATGGGGGGTGAAACTGTCCCACAATCAAAAAAAGGGAACCACGATCCGCGGTCCGGCGAGGGAGAATCAATTTGGTATATGTACCTCTTCATCTTCACAGCGTAAATACACCCTACCGTGGGATGATGACGTGTGAAGAGATAGTGTCCCGCGCCGCTTTTTTCAAGATGCCGGCAGTCGCGCTGACAGACAGATGGACGACGTACGGGCACCATGAATTCTATCATCTCGCCCTCGCTTCAGGCATAAAACCGGTTCTGGGGGCGGAGATCCAGCATACATCACTTACCGGGTCGGACGGGCTCTTCCATCTTACTCTCCTTGCCCGTGATAATGTGGGATATTCCAACCTGACATCCCTGGTAAGCAAGCATTATGAGAAAAAGGATGGCAGGTACGTGACACAGGAGGAACTTGTCCTCCACAGGGAAGGGCTTATTGCCCTGACCGGGTGCATGCTTGGCGAAGCCAACCAGTCTGTCCTTCATGGAAATCTGGGAAGGGAGAAAGCTGCAGTCGAAAAACTGGTCAAGATCTACGGGGGAAATAATATCTACCTCGAGATCATGAATCACAACATGGAAAAGGAACTGTTCGTCCTCGACAAGATGATGCTTCTGTCCAAAAGAATGAATCTGCCAATGGTGGTGACGAACAACGACAGGTATCTGGACAGGGATCAACAGCAATATTATTCCCTTCTGGGAAAAATGAATGGAGAGGATGATCCGAAAGACTCCGATGAAGGGATATCGGAATACTACCTTAAGAAAAGGCAGGATCTAGAACCATATTTTTACGTTGTCGAGAAGGCCATCGATGAATCTGGGAAGATCGCTGAAAGGTGCGATGTTGATCTTGATTCTTCGGCAAGGATAGATTTTTCCGGGGGTCTTGATGCCGATCAGTCGATCGCGGAAAAATGTGAAAGAAGATTCCTTCTGAAATTCCATAATGAAAATGAAAAAAAGAAGGCGGGATGCAGAATCGCGCTCAGGCAGGAACTCGATTGCGCGTCAAGGGAAGGTATGGCAGGCTTTCTCCTTTTTTTGAGCAGCCTTATGGACAGTTGCAGGAAAAGCGGCATAAGCCTCGAACTGATGGGGAGCGAGGTGCTGGAAAGTTGCGTCGCCAATATTCTTGGTATCGTGCCTCTCGATCCATCAGAACACGGTCTGGTATTCGAATCATTCAATTCGGCAAGACCAGGAATACCCCCGCAGGTAGAACTCTACAAACCTTATGGAACAAGGGAGAGATTCCTTCTTATATTAAGAAGTTTTCTGCCCGGGCACGCGATAACATACCAGGTAGTAAGGGAGGAGACTTCGTTGATGTCGATTGCCGGCAGGCTTTCCACGCTCGAGGGGCTTGACGCTGATCTGAAAGACGAACTGATAAACCTTCTCTCGATTGAAAAACGGAACGATTCACTACACTGGCTATTGGATAATTCCGACAGGATCAAGACGCTGTATAATGGGAACAGCGTTATAAGAAAGATCATCCACGCTTCATTCGCCCTTCAGGGCAGAGTGCATAATTTCAATCTGAACAGCTCGAAAATAGTCGTATTCCCGAGAGAAGCCGACAGATTGGTCTCATTCATGACAGGGCCTTCGGGAGACAGATTCGCCCTGCTCGACAGTGGCGAGATAGAACAGGTAGGCGGCTGGGTAATGATAGTACAGAAGCTGCATTTTCTCACCGCGATAGAGATGTGCGTACGGGCAATGAACGGGAAAAACGCCCGGTCGGCGATTGAAGAAGGGAAAAGGGAAATCGAAAAGCTATGGAGGGAAGGATCGCTTGATGATGAAAGGACTTTTGAGTTGATATCGGAGGGGGATACGACAGGAGTCTATCTTCTTGAAAGTCCGGGGATAAGGGATCTGTTGAAAAAGATAAGGCCTGCCGACTTCAACGAACTGGTAAATGTCATCTCTTTATACAGGCCCGGTCCCCTCGAGGGCAGGCTCTGGCAGAAATATCTCGAGAATTCCGATAACGGGGAGCAGATCCTGTTGCCCCATCGGATGTTCAGTGAGATATTAAAAGACACCAGGGGAGTCCTTCTCTACAGGGAGCAGGTAAGAGAGATAATGAGGATGTCGGCGGGACTGACCGGGAATGAAGCCGTTTTCGTGGAAAACGCCCTGAGAAAGCGCGAAGCCGGAGTCCTGTTAAGTGCCAGGCTCAGGTTTATAAGAGGAGCCATTGAGAGCGGGATCGAGGAAAACGACGCGCAGAGGGTATTCGATCATCTTCTTCGCAACATCAGATTCACCTACAACAGAGCGTTCAGCTGCTCGCAGGCTTACATCACATACAGGACCGCTTTCCTCAAGGCAAATCATCTGGACGAATATTTCACGGCCCTGCTCAACAGCACTTCCGGAGTGCATGAAAAACAGAAAAAGTATTTTGATTACCTCGAAAGCATCCAGAAAATAGTTTTTTCGCCTGATATCAATTCAAGCTCGATGGAGTTCACAAGATCGGGAAGCGGGATAAGGGCACCCCTTAATTATTCCAATACTCTCGATCCTTCCGAGCTTGAATCGATACTTGCCGATCGTGAAGAAAAGGGGGAGTACCCGACATTTGGTGATTTCCTGGTCAGGATGTCACAGAGGCTTCCGATGAGTTCGGTCAACGGTCTGATAGATGCCGGTCTTTTTGATTTTCTGATGAAAAACCATACGGCGATGAAAGAAGAATCTCTCGAGTTCTACGAAAAACACGCCAGGGCGGGAGAGTTCTTCAAACAGAGACCGGCACATAACAGAACAAAAAAAGAGAGGAAGGAAAGCCAGCTTTCTTTTTTCGATGAAGATGAAAATGATTAGCCGGTCCAGGTAAAGGCCGCGGAACAGCTTCAAACCATGAAAAACTAACTCTTTTCCGATTTTACAGTTGACTTTGCCCACTCGCATTGATAGATTCCAGCAGTTAAAAATATCTGCGTCCCCATCGTCTAGCCAGGTCTAGGACATCGCCCTTTCACGGCGACGACACGGGTTCAAATCCCGTTGGGGGCGCCATTTTTTATCGTTCCGCGCCCCCCTTATAAATGGTCCAGTCATGCCGGAAAGAACACGCATTTATTTGGATTTCTATGCTTGAGATTCATAGCTTAAGGTGTTACTATCCGTTTTCCGATATCGTCCCTTGGTTCTGATCTCAGGAGGTTATTGTGAAAAAGACAGCTTATTATGCGTTCGCTGGTATCGCGCTGATCCTCATATTGTCAGCGGCAGTCTCGACTGGAGTAGATGCCGGGAAGGGGGCATGGTTGATGGAATCGGCTGAAAAGCTCGAAAAGGAGCTTGTCGCCAGGTATGGTGACGAACAGAGAGTCCGGTTGGCGGCAGGAATCAGACAGGTAAGCGATTACTGGCGTGAAGAGGATGGGACCCCAGCTGATTTTGAGGAGTTTGTGCGAGAGAATTTCGCCGGAGACGAGGAGACCCTTGACTCGATGTTCGATCGCTTTGAGATGATTCTGGAGAAGATCAACGGATCTGTCCATGACATGTCGATAACGATGAGGCTCCAGACTGATCTCGATGCAGGGCCGATCCTTCCTATGGACAGGGTCTTCGCGGGATATGATGTCGGAGCCCATATCACTGACGACCTGTTCAGTAACAAACTGGCTTTCGTGGCTCTTCTCAATTTTCCGATCAGATCGCTTGAGGAACGTTTGACAGACGGGAAGAAATGGACGCGGAAGCAGTGGGCGCAGGCACGCCTTGCGCAGCGTTTCTCGAGACGGGTACCGGCCGGGGTGAACCTCGAGCTGGCCAGGGCGGGATCGGCTTCAGACCAGTACATCGCGGACTATAATATCTGGATGCATCACCTGTTGGACAACGACGGGAAAAGGCTCTTTCCTCAGGGACTTCGCCTGCTTTCCCACTGGAACCTTCGCGATGAACTCAAGGCGAATTATGGAAACAGTAAAGATGGACCGGAAAAACAGAAGATGATATTCAAGGTAATGGAGAGGATAGTAGATCAGACGATACCGCAGGTCGTGATCAATAATCCCTTCGTCGACTGGAACCCTTACACGAACGAGGTCTGGCCCGCGGCGGTCAACGATTCGGGCCGTGATATGCCGGAAATGGAAAAAGTCCCCGGTAACAGGGAACCTGATACGAGGTACGAGATCCTTCTTGGTTGTTTTCGCGCGTCAAGGATGGTCGACGAATATTCTCCTGCCGCCCCTTCGCTTATCGCCAGAAGATTCGAAGAGGACAGGGAGATCAGGGAGAAGGATGTCGAAAAGATGCTTGTCGATGTTCTTTCGTCCCCATTGGTCGAGAAGGTGGGAGAATTGATAAAGAAGCGCCTCGGGCGTGATCTTCTCCCTTACGATATCTGGTACAATGGATTCAAGTCGACCGGCAGATACTCCGAGTCAGAACTTGACGATGTAGTGAGAAATAAATATCCCACACCGGCCGATTTCGAAAAGGACATACCTCGATTCCTGAGGCTGTTCGGCTTTGCCGATGAAAAAGCAGACGCGATAGCGGAAAACATACTGGTAGAGGCGGCAAGGGGATCAGGCCATGCTTCAGGCGGAGAGATGCGTTATCAGCCTGCCAGGCTGAGGACCCGCGTGGGTGCAAAGGGGATGGATTACAAGGGCTTCAATATCGCCGTTCATGAACTTGGACATAATGTCGAGCAGACTATCGACATGAATTATATCGACCATACGCTTTTAACCGGGGTCCCCAATACAGCTTTTACCGAGGCGTTCGCCTATGTGTTCCAGGAGAACGACCTGATGTTGCTCGGACTCGATCCGGGACATGATTCCCAGTCGGATGCCATAAACGTAATAAGCGATTTCTGGAACACTTACGAGATCGGTGGAGTCTCTCTCGTCGATATGCGGATATGGCGGTGGATGTACGCCCACCCCGAAGCGACTCCTTCCGAACTGAAAGAGGCTTCAGTCAGGATATCGAAAGAGGTATGGAACGAGTATTTCGCCCCGGTCTTTGGCGTTGAAGATATCTTTATACTTGGGGTCTACTCGCATATCGTCCATTCATTCCTCTATATTCCAGACTACGCCATCGGGCACATGATAGCTTTTCAGGTAAAGAAGCAGATGAAAAAAGCGGGGAATATAGGCAGCGAGTTTGAAAGAATGGCCCTGGTGGGAAATGTGGCTCCTGATCTCTGGATGATCAATGCCACCGGGACTCCGGTAGGGCCGCAAGCGCTTCTCGAAGCGACTGCCGAAGCCCTCAAAGTCGTAAAATAGGATACTGACGGTATTAAGTCCTGTAAAGAAAGCAGGTGTAGATGGGAACGACTTCAGATAAAAAGGTCCTTATCACCGGAGCGCTCGGGCAGATAGGATCGGAACTGGCTTTCGCGCTCAGTAAAAGATACGGAACGGAAAATGTGATAACGAGCGATATCAGGAATGACGATAAAGGCGCGCTGGAAGGATCGGGGCGATTCGTTAAACTTGATGTCCTTTCCGGGGACCGATTTAATACTGTAGTCAGGGAAGAGAAAATTAACGTGATTTATCACCTGGCCGCTCTACTCTCCGCCGTGGCTGAGGCTGATCCCCAGAGAGCGTGGAAGATAAATATGGACGGGCTTTACAACGCGCTTGAAGCGTCCAGGATGAATGGCTGCAGCCTTTTCGTTCCAAGTTCCATCGGCGCTTTCGGACCGGACACACCTCTCGATAACACGCCACAGGACACTATTATGAGGCCGCATTCGATGTATGGCGTCACCAAGGTCGCCGGTGAACTTCTGTGTGATTACTATCATCTGCGCTACGGTGTCGACACGAGAGGCGTGAGGTATCCAGGGATCATCTCGCATGGTACTCTTCCGGGAGGGGGGACTACCGATTACGCGGTAGAGATCTTTTACAGGGCGATACTGGAAAAAAATTACAGATGCTATCTCGATCCTGATACTTCACTGGATATGATGTACATGCCCGACGCGATCCAGGCCGCGATAGATCTTATGGAAGCTGAAGGTTCCAGACTGAGACACAGGAACGCGTTCAACCTCACCGCGATGCATTTTACTCCGGTAGAGCTGGCCGCGGAGATCGCCAGGCACATACCTGAATTCGAGATCTCCTTCCGGGTCGATCCAGTGAGACAGGGGATCGCCGATTCCTGGCCCAATTATATGGACGATTCGGCGGCAAGGAAGGAATGGGGCTGGGATCCAAGGTATGACCTGGTCTCGATGACTGTCGATATGCTGAAAGTGCTCGGGGAAAAGAACAAAAGAGGAGAGCTTCAGATATAGTTCTGACCTGGTAATTGAGACAGAGGGAGAAACGATGTACACGATAAAGGAAGAACTTCGCGCCACTCTCGACGAGATACGAGGCGCGGGACTTTACAAGGAAGAGAGGATAATCACTTCCGACCAGAAAGCCGACATAACCGTTTCTACCGGCGGAGCGGTCATCAATTTCTGCGCGAATAACTATCTCGGACTGGCCAATAATCGCGAACTGGTAGAGACGGCGAAAAAAGCGATGGATTCTCGTGGATTCGGACTCTCTTCGGTGAGATTTATCTGCGGGACGCAGGATATCCACAAGCAGCTGGAAGAAAAGATCGCCGGGTATTTCGGAATGGAAGACGCCATACTCTACACTTCCTGCTTCGATGCTAACGGAGGACTCTTCGAGGTCGTTCTTGGCGCGGAAGACGCTATAATAAGCGACGAGCTCAACCACGCCTCCATTATAGACGGTGTGAGGCTCTGCAAGGCGAAGAGATACCGTTACAGAAACAACGATATGGACGATCTAAGGACGCAGCTGGAAACCGCGAAGGCCGATGGATCGAAGAGAATAATGGTGGCGACCGACGGAGTCTTTTCCATGGACGGTATTATCGCCCAGATCGATCGAATATGCGATCTGGCAGATGAATACGGGGCTCTGGTGATGGTAGATGATTCCCACGCGACAGGATTTTTCGGGCCGACCGGAAGGGGCAGCGTCGAGCACTGTGGCGCTCTGGGAAGGGTCGATATCATAACATCGACTCTTGGAAAGGCGATGGGGGGAGCTTCCGGAGGATTCACGACCGCCCGGCAGGAGATAGTCGATCTCCTTCGGCAGAGATCGCGGCCGTATCTTTTTTCCAATTCGTTGCCGCCAGCTCTTGTCGCCTCGGCGATGAAGGCGTTTGATATGCTCTGGAAACCAAGCCCGATGCTCAAGACTCTCGTCGAAAACACGAAATATTTCAGGGACGGGATCTCGGCGGCGGGATTCGATATTGTCGAAGGAACCCATCCGATAGTTCCCATCATGCTCGGTGACGCGAAACTCTCTCAGGAACTGGCAAATGGAGTGCTCAAAGAAGGGATCTATGTGATAGGGTTCTTCTATCCTGTCGTCCCGAAGGGTAAAGCGCGAATAAGAGTCCAGATCTCGGCTGCCCATTCGCGCGATCATCTTGACAGGGCGGTTGCCGCGTTCAGCAAAGTCGGGAAAGAACTGGGTATTATTCAATGACCTTAAGGAGGTTTTCATGTCAAGTGAGACACTGAGACTTTTGATGAAGATCGCGCCCTGGGTGGGAGTAGGGGGAATGCTCGTAGCGGTCATGACGTATCTGAACGTCAAAAGGTACCCTGAGGGTACGGATCTTATGAAAAAGATCGCTGACAAAATACACCACGGCGCCTTTGTATTCCTCAAAAGAGAGTATTCGATCATAGCGGGATTCATAGTAGTAATATTTATCGTGTTGACTCTGGCTCTGAGCCTTCAGACCGCGATAGCGTTCCTTTTCGGCGCGGTTTGTTCCATGGGCGCGGGACTTCTGGGGATGGAAGCCGCGACTAGAAGCAGCGTCCGTGCCTGCCAGGGAGCTAAAGACGGAGGTATAGGAAAGGCCCTGACGATAGCTTTCAGGGGCGGATCAGTCATGGGAATATCTGTTGCCGCTCTCGGAGTCATCGGGATAGGATTCTATTTCCTCTTCACGCAGAATCCGATGATAATAAACGGTTTCGCCATGGGCGCGAGTTCCATCGCGCTTTTCGCCCGTGTCGGCGGTGGAGTATACACAAAGAGCGCCGATGTGGGAGCAGATCTTGTTGGAAAGATCGAGGCGGGAATCCCCGAGGATGATCCCAGGAATCCCGGAGTGATAGCCGATAACGTAGGAGACAATGTCGGGGATACGGCCGGCATGGGGGCGGACCTTTTTGAAAGTTACGTCGGAAGCGTCGTAGCCGCGATGGCCCTTGGAGCGTCAATGACCGGCATCGACAATTACAGGTATATGGCTCTTCCGATCCTCCTGATCGTAGCCGGCCTGATAGCCTCAGTGATAGGAATATGGGCGATCGGCGTCCTGAAAAAAGCGGGACCGCAGGAAGCCCTGCGTTATAGCGAGTATACGAGCGGAATAATTTTCATAATCGCTTCGTTTTTTATAATCAGGTTGATGCTTGGTACCATAGCCCCGTTCTGGGCGATTCTTTCAGGCATTGTCGCCGGGATACTGATCGGTGCTGAAAGTGAGTTCTTTACTTCCGGATCACCGGTAAGGACAGTAGCAAGAGCGAGCGAGACCGGACCGGCTACGACGATAATAATGGGCCTCGCGGTTGGATTCGAGAGCACGATCATGCCGATAATCACTCTGGCCGCCGCGATGTTCATATCATACGAATTCGGCGGAGGGCTTTACGGGATAGCACTTTCGGCTGTAGGGATGCTTTCGATAATAGGCATCGTCATGTCTACCGATTCATACGGCCCGATCGCCGATAACGCCGGTGGAATAGCCGAGATGTCCAGCGCCGGCCCGGAGATAAGAAAAATAACGGACAAGCTCGATTCGATAGGTAATACGACCGCAGCGGTAGGCAAGGGGTTCGCTATCGGATCAGCCGCCCTTACGGCGATGGCTCTTTTCAGCGCTTATCAGAAGACTGTCGGACTTGATACGATAAACCTTGCTTCGACAAGGACGGTCATAGGGCTTTTCCTCGGCGCGTTGATGCCGTTTATGGTCGCGGCGATGACGATGAAGGGCGTGGGCAGGGCCGCCAACAAGATGGTGATCGAAATCAGGAGGCAATTCAAGGAGATCGTCGGTCTTATGGAAGGTACGGCGGAACCGGAAACGGGGACCTGCATCGATATCGTCACCAAAGCGGCGCTCAGAGAGATGATGCTGCCGGGAATAATAGCGATCGCTTCTCCACTGGCGATCGGGTTCTTCCTCGGGGCCGAATCGCTTGGAGGTTTTCTCGCCGGAGCGACGACCACCGGCGTGCTTATGGGGATCTTCATGTCGAACGCCGGTGGAACGTGGGATAACGCGAAAAAATGGATAGAAGAGGGGAACCTTGGGGGAAAGGGTACAGACGCTCATTCCGCGTCAGTAGTGGGGGACACCGTGGGAGATCCTTTCAAGGATACCTCCGGACCAAGCATGAATATTCTCATCAAGCTTATGTCGGTCGTGGCGCTCGTCTTCGCGCCCCTTCTTCTTAAATAGGCTGATCTGGGAAAAACGCAACGATTAAATATCCCCGTCCTTTGAGTGAAAGGGCGGGGATATACTTTTATTTACAACCTGGTATCGCTGTTTTATCATTGTACGAGCGAGGAGGTCATCTTCGCGCGGGATCGATCGGCAGGCGCGTCGATGGCGGCTGAATTATCTGAAGAAATGATGGAGACCGGTCATGGGCCTGACAGTAGGGATCATAGGACTTCCCAACGTCGGTAAGTCGACTTTGCTCAATGCTCTGGCGTGTGCCGGAGCTGAAGCGTCGAATTATCCGTTCTGCACGATAGATTGTAATCGCGGTGTAGTCGCCGTTCCCGATGAAAGGCTCGGCAGGCTTGCCGGGCTTCTTCAACCGGATGAAGTAATTCCGAGCCACATTACATATATAGATATTGCCGGGCTGGTAAAGGGGGCCAGCAGGGGAGAAGGTCTTGGGAACAGGTTCCTTCACCACGTCAGGGAAGCGAATATTCTCGCACACGTGGTAAGGTATTTCAAAAACCCTGATATAAGCCATATCCATGATGGAATAGACCCCGTGGGCGATCTGGAGATCGTAGATACCGAACTTTTCCTCTCCGATCTCGACAGAGTTGAAAAATGGATCGCCAAAGAATCTTTGAAGGCGAAGGCGGTGAAGAAGACGGAGAGGAAAGACCTTGAATTCCTTGAATCGATCCGTCAATCGCTCGCGGACGGTAAAAGAATAGACACCTCGGAACTTCCCGATCATTTCATGCAGGTCGCCGATGAGCTTCAGCTGCTGACTTGCAAACCTCAGATCGTAGTATTGAACTCAGGGGAAGAATCTCCTTCGGGAGAAAAGGATATCGCGTCGATAAGGGAGCAGATCGAAGGCAGAGAAGTCGTGGCGATATCTGCGAGGATAGAGCAGGAGTTAGCCGAACTCCCCGAGGACGAGAGAAAGGAGTTCGCGAGGGAAATGGGCGTCAGTTCGGGAGCGCGTGAGAGGTTCATAGAAAAATGCCACGGCCTGCTTGGTCTTGTCCGGTATTATACCGCGACAAACGGGAAGCTTCAGGCCTGGTCCGTTCCCCGTGGGACTCTTGCTCCTGAAGCGGCAGGCAGGATACATTCAGATATGAAGGAAGGATTCATTAGGGCAAAGGTGCTGAGTTATGAAGACCTTATCGAATATCGCTCCGAAGCCGAAGCGAGGCTTCACGGTCATCTCAGAACGGAAGGCCACGACTACGTGATCCGCGACGGTGATGTTGTTCAATATCTCTTCAACCGCTAGACAGGCGGTTTTTCCGGACAGCGGTGGACAGGGACGATGAAATGATCAGCAGGGGAAACGAGACTTTTGAACATACCGCCGATATCGGCGTCAGGGGATGGGGTCCGACACCGGAGATCGCGATAGGTGAGGCGGCAGCGGCGATGTTTTCCGTAATGTCGCAGGTCGGTGACGACGAGACTGATTCCAGGCTGACTATCAGCGCTCATGGTTTGTGCCTCGAGGAACTTCTCGTGGAGTTTCTCAACGAACTGATCTCGACTGCCGATATAAACGGCCTTCTCTTTACATCTGTCGAATCTATCACTATCGCAAAGCCGGGGGAAAAATGGGATCTCGAAGCGGTCGTATCGGGTATCGATCGAACACTTAACAGTGAGAAATCTCTTTCGGAGATAAAAGGGGCGACATGGCTCGGTGTCGTCTGCCAAGAGGATGAAAAGGGGATCTGGAACGCGAGGTGCGTCCTTGACATATGAGCATGATTAAAGCCAGGATCGCGCCAGGAAACGCAGGTATTTGATATGGCCACTAATGAGACGCTTTTACAGATCGGCGAATTTCTATGGGAGATACCGCGTCGTGGAAAGATGCTCGTCCCGGGAAGGATATATGCCGATAAAAAATCAATTGCCGATCTCAGGGCAGAGAGCGGCTCAAATCAGTGGGACGCTCTCGATCAGGTACGGAATGTGGCCTGCCTGCCCGGAATAAAGAAAGCCTCCCTGGCAATGGCAGATATACATCCTGGATATGGATTCCCGATCGGTGGAGTGGCAGCTTTCGATCCTGAAGAGGGTATAGTCACAATCGCCGGAGTAGGATTCGATATCAACTGCGGGGTCCGCAGCATGGTGATCGATGTGGAAAAGGATGAGATCGAGAGAAGAAAGCACGAGATCGCCGATGAGCTTTTCAGGAGAGTGCCTGCCGGTATGGGATCGACGGGCTCGATGAAACTCTCGAAAAAAGATATAGACAGAGCCCTCGTCGAAGGCGCGCGGTTTTCTCTCGACAGGGGATACGGATCGGAAAGGGACCTCGAGTATATAGAAGAGAACGGGACTGTCGCGGAAGCGGACCCGGGGGCAGTCAGCGAGAGGGCGAAAGAAAGGCAATTGGGACAGATCGGGACGCTGGGATCCGGCAATCATTATCTTGAAGTCCAGTATGTGGAGGAAGTATTCGATGAGGTGGTATCCTCCGCGTTCGGGCTGAGGGAAGGATCGATCGTCGTCAGCATACATACCGGCAGCAGGGCGCTGGGGCACCAGATAGGAACCGATTACCAACGGGTCCTGAGATCAGCGACTGAAAAGTACCATCTTGATCTTCCGGGGGATGAACTCGCCGGAGCTCCGATAAAGAGTCGGGAAGGGCGGGAATATATCTCGGCCGTTAAAGCCGGAATAAACTGCGGTTTCGCCAACAGGCAGGCGATATCCGGGCTGGTCAGGAATGTATTTTCCGGACTTTTCTCGCTGGGAGAAGAAGGAATAAGGAATATCTACGAGGTCGGTCATAATAATCTCAAATTCGAAAAGCACATGATAGACGGAGTGGAGAAGAGATTGCTGGTTCATAGAAAAGGGGCGACAAGAGCTTTCACGGCTGGTTCGACAGATCTGCCGGCAAGGTATTCTCGGACTGGGCATCCCGTCCTCGTCGGCGGAACGATGGGAACATCATCGTATATTCTGATAGGGACGAAAAAAGGGATGGAAGAGACATTCGGAAGCGCCGTTCATGGGGCGGGACGCCTGAAATCGAGGACAAAGGCGCTGAAGGAATATGGAAGGAAAGATATCTTCCAGGAGCTTTCAGCGCGCGGTGTGGTGCTGAAGACGCACGGAAAAAGATCCGCCGCGGAAGAAGCACCCGGCGCCTACAAGGATGTCGACAGAGTCGTATCCATTATGGAAGGTGCCGGTGTCAACAGGCGCGTGGTAAGACTGAAACCGATAATATGTATTAAGGGATAAAATGTAATCCCGTATTGCCAACCGCTCAGCGGGAGGCAATACGGGACAGCAATAAACAGCAGACGACCTATTCTATCGGAGACCACTCCGCGATCACTTCGGCTTTTACGGTGCATTTACCTTTCGATATCCATCTGTTCTCATGGTTATAGCTCCAACCGAGATATTCCGAGCCGCCTCCGCCTTCTGTGGTGATAAGAAATCTGTTGGCGATACCTCCGAATGCCGCCGCCTGGTCGGCAGGAAGTTCCTTGTCGCCGGCGTTGGCATCGACAGGTACCCATCCGTAACCGGGCAGGTATATCTCGTTCCACCGGTGGAAGACATCGTCATAGCTTGCGTCGTCGCCCCGCACAACGAGAGATCCAACATATCTTGCCGGCACGCCAGCAGCGCGGCACAGGGCTATGAAGGAGAAGGAATATTCGGAGCAGGAACCGTTTTTCCTTTTGAGCACGGTAGGGGCGGTGTTCCATCCTCCGGCAAGTTTGTACTCCATGTTGGCTATAAGGTACTGAAAGAGCTTTCTCGCTTTCCAATAGAGGTTTTGTTCGTCTCCGACCGTCTCTTCGATGATCTTGCGTATGTAAGGATTATTGATGTCGTATTTGATGTCATCGGCGAGGTACTTCTTCCTGATCTCATCGGGGATCTTTCCAGAGACTTTTTCGGGATAGATGAAATATCGGATCGCCGACGCCTCTACTGTCGCGTTCATCGATACCTCGACGGAATTTCCCGACTCTATCCGGTCAAAATGAAAAGCGGCTATTCTCTGTCCCCATCTGTCAGTGTGGAAATCAGGTTCGATCGAGTATTTTACCGGTTCAAGGATCTTCTGCCCCGGCCTGTCCGACGGGTCGGCGAGATATACATCGAGTGATACGATCATGCCGGGACCCATCGCGACCGCCTCGGTAGTGAAATCGACTTTTGCTTTTCTGGGATCGAAGGTACTGAAGGCATCGCCGTCGCTGGTGACCAACTCATAGACTTTATCATTCTGGTAATCGGTGTTGAGAAGGTGACCGTCTTTCCAGGCGAGGCCCCAGGTAAAAGGTCCGGGAGAATCGAGGATAATGACGACCTCTCCCGATATGATATCGATCATGAAGATCCTGTCCCTGATCCTGTCGCTGCACCAGAGGTATCCGTTGCCGAAAGTCATTCCGCGAGGGTCTGTCGCCGGAGCGGGAAATGATATTATAGTCGTGCCGTCTTCTGGATCTATCTTCATGATGATATCCGAGCTGTTATCGCAGATCCAGAGCTCTGATCCATTCCATGCCAGTCCCGTGGGGGAAGGCGTGGGTGAATCTATTGTCTTTACCGTGTTTCCGGTCACTGGATCGGTCGCGTAGATCTTTGCCGCAGAAGGATCGACACTCCAGAGCAGATCATCATGGAGTGCGAGACCTGACGGAAAATATCCGGGAGAATCGATCGATCTGATCAGGATGCCGGTCTCGGGGTCGATCTCGTTGAAAGAATCGGTCTTCCTGTCAGCTACCCAGATAGTTTTACCGTTCCACGCGATCCCTGTCGGGTTTTTTATTCCCGTCAGGGCTTTTTCAGTGATGATGTCTCCCGGAGCAGCCTGTAAATGGTCCGGGACGATCAGTGTTAGAAGGAAGGAAAGGGTCAGGAGATGTCTCATGATAAACCTCCGGTATCGAGAAGGGTTAGTGGAATAATTCTTTTTCGCGCTAAAGACCGATCAGGTGATATTCTAGATAAAGAGACCGGTTGAGTCAATCGTTAGAATAGAGCGCCCCCCGGGCGTTTAAT
>JAFGCX010000037.1 GCA_016932415.1 Candidatus Krumholzibacteriota bacterium | reverse complement strand
TCTATTTCTACGCGCCTCATACTTTTTTCCTCCTCAGTATGGAAGCAGCTGCGCTGAACCTGTAAAATGTCCTCAGTGGATCGGCGATCTGGCTGATCAGTTCATCTATTTCCTTTTCTTCCTTCGGATCAAGTACTGAAGCGAGAGCGCTGAGCATCCTTACGCCCTGATCACGCACTCCTTCGAGAGGTCCGTAACATCCCCTGCAAGGGACGTTTGTATTTATGCATCTTGCCCCGCAGCCTTCCCTGGTGACCGGTCCAAGGCATAGGAGGCCTTGTTCAAGAAGACATTTTTCAGGTTCCGGGATCATCTCCACGGGACGTTTGAATCCCGTGATTGTTTTTTCTTCCTTTTTCCGAGGACATTCATCGCAGAGCGTGCGTGCTCCGGCTCCGATGACAGATCCTTTCGGGGGAAGTTTTCCTTCCCAGACCTGCGACAGGGCGTTGACGATCTGAGCCGGGACCGGCGGGCACCCGGGAATGTAATAGTCGACATCGACGACCTGATCAAGCGTCTTCACAAGATTATGGAATCTTGGCAGCGTAAGTTCCTCTTCCCCATTTACCCATTTTTCCTGCGGAATCACGGCATCATGATTATCTGTCGATTCAGTCTCCAGATATACCCTGTTCAATATGGAATCTTTTGTATGAAAATTCGCCATCGCGATAAGCCCGCCGATGTGAGCGCAGGCTCCGAGAGCGACCATCACCTTGGATTTTCTCCTGAGAAGCCTCGCTATCTCTTCATTCTCGGAGTTTCTTATCCCCCCGTTATACATCACGATGTCGAACTCGTTGTCATCCATCGCTTCGACGTCTTCGTATTTGAAGTCCATCGCGATCGGCCAGAACAGAAGTTCCATTTTCTCGGCCACAGTAAGGATCTTCTCGTGTACGTCCAGAACCGCCACATCGCATCCACCGCAACCTGCTCCCCAATATATTCCAGTTTTAAGCTTCATTGGCGTCACCGCCTTCTTCCATGGCTGAATCGAGATTTAAAATGACATCCTCACTCAGGATCATTTCAAGTGAATCGCGGACGTTAAGGGGGCCAAGCTTCCTGATCTGTTCGGTAAATTCGTCCACGATCGTCGCGAATCTCTCCCCTTCTGAAGCTGCGACCCATTCAAGCCGGACTCTTTCAGGTTCAATGCCGAAACCTGGGAGGATCAGCCTCAGCATCCTGTGCCTTCTCAGAGCCTTATAGTTACCTTCCTGGTAATGACAGTCGCCTGGATGGCATCCCGCTATCAGAACACCGTCAGCCCCCTCGTATAAAGCTTTCACTATGAAAGTCGGCTCAATCCTTCCGCTGCACATCACCCTTATCGATCGGATATTGGGCGAATACTTTATCCTCGCGGTTCCCGCAAGATCTGCTCCGGTGTAGGAACACCAGTTGCAGAGGAAACCAACGATCTTCGGTTCAAATGACATATCTATTATCCCTTCGGGCTTGGAAACAGGTTTTATAATCCTGAAAAGATACCTTCTATTTCTGCGAATATCTGTCGATCCTCAAAGTGCTTTGCTGATATCGCGCCGCTGGGACATCCTGCCACGCATGTCCCGCAACCCTTGCATAGCGCCTGATTGACGACAGATACACCCTTTTCTTCATCGTATTTCACCGCGAGATACGGACATAGCGTATTGCACAATTTGCACCCTGAACACTTTTCTTCATCGACTTCCGCGGTAGCCGCTTCGATCTCGATCTTTTCCCTTGTGATCATCGAAAGCACGGCGCTTGAAGCTGCTGATGCCTGCGCGACAGTATCTGGAATATCTTTTGGAGACTGGCAGGCTCCAGCGATGAAGACGCCATCGGTGGCGGTCGATACCGGACCGAGTTTCGGATGTTTCTCGATTATAAACCCGTCTCTTCCTATCGATACGCTGCATTTTTTCGCGATCGCCGGAAGAGTATCGTGCCCTTCAAGCCCGGTGCTGAGAACGACCATATCGAGCGGGACCCGCCTTACGCTGCCCACAAGCGTGTCTTCGACCCTGACAATAAGTTTTCCTTTTTCAGCGTCATTGACCGCGACATCGGTTATCTCGGCGACCTTGCCCCTGATGAACCTTACATCCTCAGTGAGAAGCCTGTCATAGAACTCCTCGTACCCTTTACCGAAACACCTCATATCGATATAGAACTCGTATACTTCGGCATCGGTCTTTTCCTTGATCAGATGCGAATACTTCAGGGAATACATGCAGCATACTCTCGAACAATAATCATGATAATGGTTATCCCTGCTTCCCACGCAATGGACTATACCGATCGATTTCGGTTCGCTGCCGTCAGCCATCTGGATCTTTCCGCCCGTCGATCCCGACGCGCAGTTCATGATCTCGAATTCGATCGCTGTCATGATGTTATCCAACTTCCCGTATCCATAGCGTGTAATCACTGACGGATCGAATGTCTGGAATCCGGTCGCCAGGATTATATTTCCCACTTCAAAATCGACAAGTTCGTCTTCCATGTCATATTTGATAGCGCCTCTTTCGCATTCCTTGGCGCAGAGGCCGCAGGCGTGCTTGTCATCCTTGAAGTAAAGACATGTCGTCGTATCAATGACGGGAATAGCGGGGACTGCCTGCATGAAAGGCATATATATCGATGTGGTCGGTCCGAGGGAGAGTTTTTCGTGCACATTCCCTTTTCTCGGGACCCTCGTACCTGGACATTTCTCCCAGCATGCTCCGCATCCGTTGCAGAGTTCCGGATCGACATACCTCGCTTTTTTTCTCACGCGGATATTGAAATTGCCGACATATCCGCTGACATCCTCTACCTCGGAATACGTCATCAATTCTATCTTCGGATGCTGCCCTACGGAGACCATCCTCGGCGTGAGAATACAGGCGGAGCAGTCGAGGGTCGGGAACGTCTTGTCGAACTTCGCCATATGCCCCCCGATCGAAGGTTCTCTTTCGACAAGCACGACTTCCTTGCCAGCTTCGGCGAGATCGAGGGCAGCCTGAATGCCTGCAATACCCCCCCCTATGACGACAGTCCTCGGATTGATCGGAACTTCCCGTTTCGTCAGCGGCTCGAGCAGGAACGCCCTTCTTACCGCTGCCGATATCAGATCTTTCGCTTTATCAGTCGTCCGATCTGAATCGATATGCACCCAGGAACACTGTTCCCTTATATTAGCCATCGTGAAGAGGTACGGATTCAATCCGCCCCTCTCGGTCGCCTTCCTGAATGTGTTCTCGTGCATGAGAGGAGAACACGAGGCGACTACGACTCTGTCGATCAGACCATCCTCTACATCTTTCTGAAGGAGAGCCTGACCGGGATCAGAACACATGAATTTGTAATCTCTCACGAGCGAAACATTCTCGAGGCTCCTGGTAAATTCGACGACCTCGTCGATATTGACCTTGCCGGCGATGTTAGTCCCGCAGTGGCAGATGTAAACACCTATGCGTACAGCCATTTCACGCTCCCTCAATAATTCTTTTCATTTCTCCGGATACTTTGACACCAAGACGTTTCATCCCCAGCTCCGATGATTTGATTCCCAGGGCCAGGCCTATCAGTTGCGAAAAGTAAATGACAGGGATATTGAATTTCGTTTTAAAAAGACTGTTCACTTTGGATTGATATATATCGAGGTTCATCTGGCAAAGAGGGCAGAGAGTGATTATGCAGTGCGCTCCGTTATTCTCCGCGTCCATAAGCAATTCCCGGCAGAGTTTGAGTGCCATCTTCTCCTCGGTCCCCATGAGAGAGGCGCCGCAGCACTTCGTCTTCATGGAATACTTCACCGCTTCGGCTCCAAGTGTCTCTATAAGAACGTCCATAGACTGCGGATCGTCCGGATCGTCAAAACCCATTTCCGGCCTTACGATCTGGCAGCCATAGTAGGGAGCTACCTTGAGCCCGTCGAGTCTCTTCTTTACAAGCGATGAGATCCTCTCCATACCTATGTCGTTTACTATGACATCGAGTATGTGTCGGACCCTGATATTACCGCTGTAACTCAGGCCCCCGGCTTCCAGTGCCTGACCGAGTTTTTTCCTCATATCTGGATATTCTTCGAAATAATGATTGGTCTTGTTAAGGACCAGGTAACAGGCGCTGCATGGAGTGACCAGGTCACGGTGATGCTTTTCCGCCAGAGCAAGGTTTCTAGCCGAGATCGCGAAACTCATCAATTCTCTCACTGACATATAGGCAGTGGCGCCGCAGCAGTTCCAGTCATCGAGTTCCTCGAGCTCGATCCCGATAACGGGCGCGATCGCGTCGATCGATTCCTGGTAGAGATTCGCGGTGGCCTTGACTGAACAGCCTGGATAATATGTATATTTCATCTATATCTCCCCCAGCTCTTCGACTTTTTCCATTATCTTTCTCAGCTGATCGAGATTCCTGATCTTGTGAGGCATGACAGGCAGGCGTCCGTTTACGAACAGTTTCATCCCCTGCGGGACGAAACTAAACAGGTTGAACGGTTCTGCCGCGAGGATATATCTTGTCATCAGTTCAGTCTCGTGATTCCGGCCATATTTGTTGACCATCCCAACGAAGTTCCTGGAAAGGATCGTCGCCTTCTTTCCTCTTTTCGCTTTTCCTTCCTTGATGGCAAGCCTCTTGAGCGCATACATCACATCGGTGATCTTGATCTCCTTGGGACATCTCACGGCGCAGGAATAGCATGAAGAACAGAGCCATACCGTGTTCGACCGGAGTACTTCATCTCGAAATCCCGCCCGGATCAGTGAAAAGATCTTCCGCGGCGCGTGATCCATCTGACATGCCTGCGGGCAGGACCCAGTGCATGTTCCGCACTGGATGCACCTCTTGATCTCTTTCCCTCCCGGTAGCGAATAGATCTCATCAAGAAAATCATGATCGAGAGTGGCTTCGTAACACACTTCTTTTTCAAGCATTTAACCACTTACCTCTCGTCTTGTTGACCCGTATTACCTGGTAACGCGCAAAAAAAAATAACGAATACAAGAGAACACTTTACACCTATAAAGCAAAAAGTCAACTATAATTTGAAAGTCCTCTCTAAAGCTTCCAAACCAAACAAATGAATTTATATGTTCAAAATATGGCTATTTCGCGTCCTGGCACCTGTTAAATCTTCTTTTGATCAGATATTTTTTACATTATATTGTAATCAGATTAAAATCCGCCTCTCCAGAAAGGATATTCGAAGATGAACTTAAAAAGGAATATTTCGGGAATCCTTATATTGACGATTGTCCTGGCGACCTGGCTCTTCTCTTCCTGTTCCGACGATACTCTGAAACATTATAATCTTGGCGTTGATTACGCCGAAAAGGGAGATCTCGACCTGGCCGTCAAAAATTGGGAACTGGTCCTGAAGGAAAGGCCCGATGACACTGAGACCAATTATAATCTGGGAATTGCCATGCTCGAACTCGAAAGGTTCAGCAAAGCGGAATTCTATCTAAAGGAAGCGGCGAAGACCGGAAACTCCGACCCCGAGATCCATGCCGCCCTGGGACAGGCTCTTGAAGCACAGGACAGGATATCTGAAGCGAAAAAATCGTATAATATGGCGATCGCCTTAAGGAAGAATTTCTTCACCCCGTACCTGGGCCTGGCTTCATGCGCCCTCAGGCAGAAACAGTACAAAACAGCCGAAAAATATTCAACTATCGCCCTGAACATATCAACGAGGGATCTTCGCGGCAATCTCATACTCGCCGAAGCTTACTATGAACAGGGTAACTACACTGAAGCGTACGCGCAACTCCTCTCGATCAGGTATACTTACCCGACCGATAAAGACCTTCTGATGCTCCTGGGAAAGGTCATGGTCGCGAGACACATGTATGAAGACGCCCTGGAGACCCTGCACTTTGCGGGAGAGAATGGCAGATCCGACGGCGAACTCTACACATATCTCGGCTATGCCTGTTTCGAGTTGAAAGATTTCTCGAAAGCGGAAAAATATTTTCAGCTCGCCATCTTCAAGGATAAGAACGATTCGCGTCCCCTGATCGGGATAGCCAACACATATATGAAGACAGGTAATTATGAAAAGGCTCTCGAATACTGGGACAGGGCTTACATGCTCGATCCGGACGATACTGACATACCTCTTGGTATGAGCATCGTATACATCAACACCAGCCGGTTTGAAGATGGGGTTAAACTGCTTGAAAAACTCATAAAAAAAGAAGATTTTCCGGCCAGGGCTCTGTACTACCTCGGTCACACGAGGATGCGAATGGGGCAAAAGGAAAAAGCCCGCGAATCTTTTGAGGAATTCATCAGGATATGGCAGGGTGACAGGGCACTTATAGAAGAAATAAAGGAAATACTTATAACCTTATGATCGGACCTGCTTCGCCCGGCGCGCCACCGTCACTCCAGGATTACAATAGATCGCCGTGAATATCCCGGCCAGTACAAACACCCCTCCTGCCATTTCCGCAGCAGCCGGGGTCTTGTCAAGTATCAGAAAGGCCAGCAGGGTCGTTCCTACCGGTTCTCCGAGGATCGAAAGGGTCACAACGGCCGCTTTTACTCTTTTCAGAGCCCAGTTGAAGACGGTATGCCCGGCCAGCTGGCAGACGGCTGCCATAAGAAGACAATACAGGTAACTCCGCGCGGGATGACCTGTCAATCTTTCCCCGCAGACCGGGACGGCCGCTGTAAGGATCACGGCCGAAATCAGATATACGGGCATTATATACGTGATCAACGATAATCTCGATCTTAGCCGGCTTCCGACGAGGAAATAACCGGCCGCAGAGACTGCCCCGGCGACGGCAAGCAGGTCTCCCTTCCAATTCTCACCACCTGCAAGCATATTCCCTCCCGCCATTATCAGAATGCCTGTCGCCGCGATCACCAGCCCGGCCCAGAAAGACCCGGACACCTTCTCCCTGAAAAAGATCACGGTGTACAAAGCGACAAAAAGCGGACTCGTCGTTACAAAGACTATGCTGCTCGTTATTCCGGTAAGGGAAAGAGAAGTTATCCATGAAAGAAAATGAGCGGCGAGCAGTATTCCAGAGAAAACAAGGAGCGCCGCGTCGTTGATCGACAGGGACGCAATCTCTCTTCTGAAATTTTTCGAACACATCGCGTATGGGATTATCAGCAGCGTTGAGAATATCATTCTCAACGCGGAAACGACCGGAGCGGGCGCCTGCGCAAGTTTGATGAATATCGCGGCGAACGATATCGAGACAAGTCCGACCGTCAGAGCAAAATATTCATTTTTCCTGATCATGCACTCATTCTTCTCCCTTCCACGGTGAGTCTCTCACAACGATTTATATTATTGAACAAAATTCTTCCTTCAGTTACTTTACTGCTATGACAGATGAAAAGAACAGTGATCCCGGACGGTTGAAAGACAAAAGAGTCTTGGGAGATGAATGGGCCGACTGGGAGAATGATAGCGGGGAAGAAACTATATCGGAAAGTAAAGGGACTTTTATTATCCTTTCAATGATCGTCCTTGCTACTATGATCCTGCTTGCCGCTCTGTTCTGGTATCTGATCCTTCCCAGATTCGAATCATTCGGAAAGAACTGGGCCACCATTATCAGCGTCTCTTTTCTTCTTGTTTCTCTCTTCGTCCTCGCCTGGTACCTGCTTCTGGTCATCTCCGTCCTGAGCAGAAGGAGCTATCTGAAGATCTGCCTCACGAGAGGCAGCGGCCTGTTATTCTTTATACTGCCGATAGTGATCAAAGTCGCATCGAAACTCGGTATCTCCCGTGACCGGTTGAGTCATTCTTTTATCAGGGTCGCCAATACTCTCGCCCGTCCTGCACCTGATGATAAAGGTCCGGTACTCGCTCTCTTTCCGAGATGCCTGAGAAAGGATATCCGCGAAGAAGCTGTCAGAGTCTGCGGCGAATTCCCGGACATAGAGGTCCATACCGCTCCGGGAGGCAGCGTCGCGAGAAAGATCATCAGCAGAATATCCCCAAGGGCAATAGTAGCTATTGCGTGTGAAAGAGACCTGATCAGCGGGATCAGGGATGTCGCTCCAAAGATAGCAGTGATCGGCATTCCAAACAGCCGTCCTTCTGGACCCTGCAAGGATACTTTGATCGATATTGATGAACTCAGATCGGCCCTTGAAGCATTTTCCCCCAAAAGCTGACCTTTCCGGGGGCTCTTATGGCACAATTATTGATATATCAAGGATAATAGCTATAATTTTATCCGGATCGCGACAAACCGATCCGGTAAATCCCGGGAGCAGAATATGTCTTATTCAAAAACAGATTCAGAACGTCTTCAACCAGATGTCAATATGGCTGGAAAACTCAAGAAACAGATAAGGTTGCTTGTCTTCGGCAGCTCTATGACGGTAGCGATCGCCTTCGGCGTATCTTTCTACTTTGGTCTTGTCTCCAACAGTTCAGCAGTCTCGACTCAGTTCCCTGAGCTGCTTCCCATTGTCAGCAAGATGAAGAATCTGCTTATAATCAACACATTCGCTTTTTCCATGATCATAATCGGATCGTTCTACCTGCTCTCAATTCTGGTTACAAACCGGATCTTCCAACCCCTGCTATACCTCCACAAGAATATTATCCATGTGTCCAGGGATAAATTCCCTCAAATCGAAGAACCTGTCGGAGACCAGTTGTTCGCGTCTATGCAGAGGGCGCTTGCTCATATGGTAGAGACGCTTCGTCAACGCAATGCGGAAGAAGCACTGAGGCTTCATAAATCTCTTGAGATGCTCGCCGAAAAGAACCGGGACGTCGAGACAGGCAGGATAATCGAAGAGATGGCCAGGGAAAAGGATTCGAGGAGCGGTATTGTCAGATCATCAGATTCCAGTGAAGCTCCTGATGACGGCGCGGTATTCATGCAACCTGTATAACCCCCTCAGCGAACCGGTCTTTCCGGATCTCATCTGACAGGCAGCTTCGAGAGCTCACTCAATAGCGATTCTGTGTTGAAAGGTTTTTCGATCAGAAGTTCCGCCGTCAGGGGTTTTTCGAGTCCATCCCTTTTGAAATCGCGTGCCGACAGAATAACTACTGGAATATCCCTCGTCTTTTCAGCCGATTTCAATATCCTGCAGACTTCATACCCGTCGATTACGGGCAGAGACAGATCAAGGATAATAATATCTGGAGAGAAGACGGGGACCTTCGCGAGCGCCTCCTGGCCATCAAACGCCGTTTCAACCTTGTATCCGGCATGTTCAAGCGTAAATTGCAGTATTTTCGCAAGATGCACTTCATCATCGACAATCAGGACTCTTGTTTCCATCTTATTTCCCTTGGACTCGACCAATTATGATACTTTACGATGTTATGGTTATTCAGAAGCGAGTTGTGTGCCAGCATATCCGCCGAAACACTTTATTGATCGATTCCGTAACAGAAGCTTAAAGCGGCTCCAACGCCGGTATAGCTGACCGGCTCAATATCGATCAGGCGATAGTTGAAACTGAACATCAGTACAAGCGGCAGTTGCAGTATATTCTGAAGATCGAACTCATAACCTGCTTCAAGGATAAAATCAGTATCTTTCAGTTTTCCCGGTCCGTTATCCGATCTCCAGGACACAGACGCTACTCCGACTCCAGCCCCTATGAATCCACTTTCCCATCCGACATCTGATCTTTCCCTGTTAAAATAATAACGGAGGGATAGACACAGATCAGAATACCCAAATCCTTCCGCGATATACTGCGATGTCGATTGCAGGGCGATACCGAAATTCCATTTTTCCAGCTCATCGTAAAGATAGCGCGCATACGATGGCCTCATCACAAGACTGAATCCATATCCGTATCCTATCCCGTTGTGATGCCATGGAAGGAAAATAGCCGTATTGACACCGATATGTGTCTCCACACCGTTGCTTTCAAAGGGTGAAGCTACGATCGATGATGGAATAATAATCATCCAGATCATCAATATTATTATTTTTTTCATCTCGATAGTCCTGCTGCAACGATCATTCCCTTTTTGCGAATAACGTATAACCCTGTCATTATTACAGTTACATAATACGTAAACAATCTGTCAGGGGAAAAAATGTCTCACTGTTTTTTATTGCAGGAAATCTTTTCACCCCTCGACATGGCATCATCATTTGTGCTATAATAATGTCGTACAGGGCAATTGATTGAGATGATATTCTCAATCACTAAATTAAGTTATTTTTGTAACGTGATGGGAGTTAACAACATGAATGCGCTAAAAACGAAAGCTCTTATCGTCTTGACGGCGATTGCGGTTATCGCCTCGATAAGTCATTCGGCATTTGGGGCTGCGGCATCAGTCAACAAAAGCGTTACTGTTATGGAAGACGGAAGGTTTTTGATAAAATTGAGAGTCACCTCTTCGGGGTCGAAGATATTCGGTTTGAAGATCATTGACCCCGAAGCCTCTATTGTCGATGTATACGCGCCTTCCGGATGGTGCGTCGTGACTGACGGCGAGGACTTTCTTGCCCGGACAGGATCTAATCCGGTAAAAGCGGGAAAGACGATCGAATTCATTATCCATTCAAGCGTCGACAAAGTCGAATATACGTGGAGTGTTCACGGAGACCTTGAACAGCTTGGCAAGGCTGGAAGGGTATAGGCTTCGACTGAAGGTGAAGTGAGTTTGGCCCGGGGGGATCATCATACGTGAGGATGATCGTCCTGGGCTTTCTTTATGGCAGGAATGAACGACCGACGGTTCAATCCACATCCGAGGCTATCAGATATTTTCCTATTTCGACATTACGGACAGGGTCGTCGATAACTCCGCGTATCCTGTATTTTACTCTTCTCGTTCCGGGATTTCTCTCGTTAAGATCCAGAATTATCTCATTGTCTACTTCGACTCCGTTGCTGTCCCTTATGACTCTTACCCTGGGAAACGCGCCCGTTTTCCTGTTAATGTCTACGACTATCACTGTCTCTCCAGACTCGAGGACCAGTATACTGCCGATCGGAATATTTCCCATCATATGGAGAAAATTATCAAAATACTGTGGATGGAATTCCGTCTTCCTCGTCCTCGCCATCATCTTGATAGCTTCATAGGGGCTGATCTGTTTCCTGTATACCCTTTTTGTCGTCAGAGCGTCGTATGTGTCAGCTATTCTTACTATCTCGCTTGCCTGAAGGATCTTTTCACCCCTGTGGGCCGGATACCCCGTAAGATCATGCCGCATATGATGTTGGTACGCCACTTTACATATCCTGTCATCAATTCCCTCCGCCTTTAGAATCTCTGCCCCGTCTACCGGATGTTTCCTGATCATCTGCCATTCGGCTGGAGAAAGCCGGCCGCTCTTTTTCAATATCTTTTTCGGCACGTAAAGCTTTCCTATATCATGCATGAGGGCCGCCAGACCGACCCAGGCGGTCTCACTTTCCCCAAAACCGACATGTCTGGCGGTCGCGGCCGATATGACGGCGACATTGACCGAGTGCCTGAAAGTATAATCGTCATAATTCGTCAGTGATTTCAGGAGCAGGGCTATCGAATTGTTCCTGTTCTCATTTCCGACTATATCCAGGATCAGTTTTCCAGCTTTCATCCCGTCGTTCGATTGTATCTTCTCCAGTTTCCTCAATACGTCACCGATCGCTCCGCAGATTCCATCTTCTCCACGATCATGATTTTTTCTCGCAGCATTTGAAGAGATCGGAGATGTTTTGACCTGATCGACAGTTATGAGCGCGTTTTTATTACTTCCCGACATATCGTGCCTGACCTTGATATGTTCTATACTGTTCCACGCGCCGGATAGATCGAATTCCCGGTCCCCTTTAAGAACGCTTGCCGCTATTTCCATGAAGGAAAGAAATTCATTTTTTCCAATACCCTTTTCAATCTCCAGTTCACCGACAGACATCATATCAAGCGAGTTGATGAGGAAACTGAATTCCTTCCTGCTTTGCTCTTTGGAATTGAATTCGTAGTTCAGGTAACAGATCGAATCATTGAAGACTCTCAATACCACGCTGTACTTGTTACTGAGCATCTTTGTAAGCGAATCAAAGGCTGAATCGAGATACTTATCTACTGAAGGATGACCTCTTGGATAGATTTTCGCCTGCAACAGGAGTTTTCCCATACCATCTATGACATCGTTAAACTGGCCCAGCTCGGCCGGCAACGTTTCTGTTATCTGGCTTGTCATATTCTTCCTCGATGAAGGCCTGGCGCAATCCATCGAAGTTATTTCATGCAATTTTTATTCCTTAATGGACAAGTCGGAGCATTAAGAAGCTTTATAACTTAATATTCTTGACTGTTATAGCTCCATATATTAGCATCTGACCCGTTCCGGGGGAAATTATCACGTCGCCAGGGATCGGTTATGAAACAGAAATTGATAATCTCTTCGGTCATCGTTTATCTTTTTTTATCCTGCGCCCCATATGAGAAGACGGTCTTTGATGAGGATTTCCTCGATGGCCAGGGCGAAATAGAGCCTGGCGCGGTCGCCGATCAGATATCTGCTGTAAGGACTCTCATGAGGGCCTCCGCGGACGATCCGGCGCTTTACAGAAGACTCTGCGTCCTTTACAGGTTACAGGGAACTCCCTATTCCAGGTCCAGGTCGATAGAAGCAATCGAGAAAGCTATCCTTCTTGAACCGGACAACCCGCTCAATCACATAGAAAAAGGCCTGACTTTCCACGCGATGCAATTTACCGGTGAATCTGAAGAATCATTCAGGGAAGCGATCAAACTGGATCCGGGCTCTTTCCATGCCTGGTATTATCTCGCCCAGATGAAAAAAGAAGAATACCTCGAAAATATGTGCTTCACCGAAGAACTCAAGAACGCACTGCGATTTTACAAAAAGGCGTACGATATCGATAACCGCCACGGGGAGACGATCTTCAACCTTGGATTCCTCCATATGTTCAGAAGGATGGACAGGACAGCGAGAAAATATTCTTCGATACTTTTGGAACTGTATCCCGACGATCCACGTTCGTGGCTTCTTTCAGCATCGGTATCTCTTCGGTTTGGCGATTTCGCCCGTGCCGAAGAAAGATTTAATCGTGCTTTGGAGATGATGAAAGACCGGGAGAAGATCTACTACGTCGATACCGCTCCCCTGCTCTCTCCGGAAATTCGTGATGATTACCTCACTTGGCCGGAAGATATAAAGAAGGACTGGAACAGAAGATTCTGGTTTACGAACGATCCGACAATAGCGACTGATATTAATGAACGTCTTCTGGAGCACTACGAGAGAGTCTTTTTCGCCAGAGAACTTCTCACGTTGAAAAGACTGGGTATCGATGGAGCCGAATCTGTAAGGGGACAGGCACTGATCAGCTACGGACTCCCCGACAAACTTCTTTACGATATCGGTCATGGAACCGACGGGCCGATCGTCGTATGGGAATACAGCCGCTCGGAATCGAACTTCCGGCTCTATTTCCAGGATGAATTCCTTAACGGAAATTATCACATTCCCATAGATCCTGCTTACAGCCGTCTTTCTGGCATAACTCAGAGTATTTTTGATAACCTCCCACAGGCATATCAATACCCGGTAGAATACCTCGACGCGCCATTTCATATCCAGATATCCCAGAATAGAGGACCCGGAGAAAAAACCGACATCGAATTCGCAATCGCTCTGCCGGATTCAGTCATAGACGATCCGAAAAACCGATATTGTTTCTGCCTTGTCGCTTATGACAACAATCTGGAACGGATACTCGACAAGAAGATCGAACTGAGGCCTGATACTCTGGATCAGATGGAAAAATCCAGTGGCAGATACTTTCTTTGCGGGCTTTCCGCCCTTCTCGCGGCAAGGATCGGTGAATGCGTTTTCGGCATCGAATTTTCCGGAGGCAGGCCGCTGAGAAGAGGCACCTGGAGAGACACCTTCGAGATCCGATCGCTTGGATCAGGTTCGCTTAAAACCAGCACTATTCGTTTCCTGCTCGACGGCAAAAACGGAGATTGCCTGCGCATTCTCGATCCGATCCCCGTCTACGATTCCGGGAATGACCTCTGTATCGCTTATGATATTTACAATCTGAAAAGGAATGAGGATGACCTTTCCAGGTACCGCGTCACCTATTCGATCAGAAGGCCTGCTGAGGACGGTTCAGGGTCGAGTGGAATAAAGAATACTCTTTACTGGATAAAACGAAGCATCAGGGGCGACAGTGGCGAACGATCCCCCTATATATCAAGTTCACTTGAGCAGAGCGTGAATTCCTCTGAAGCTTCTGATATGATCAGGATATCGATCGGATCGCTGGAGCCGGGTAAATACCTTCTTCTGCTGCAGGTCGAGGACCTTACCAGCGGGGGCGCAGTATCGGAAGAAAATATATTTGTCGTCAGTGGTTAAAATGCGATCGATAATCCCGCAGTCGGAAGATCCTTTCCCCCGGTCTCTTCTTCAGCTTTTTCTTCTTCCGGGAAAAATACCGTCACAATGATATAGGCGGCAAAAGCCGTTACAACGGCGGCTACGGCCAGTTCCCTGTAGATGTTCGACTTGTTCTTCTCTTCGATTTCGATCTGCATCACTTCTATCGAATCTCCGGATGACGGCGAAAAAGAGAGACCGTAAGTTGAAGAGGAAGGAGCTTCCGGAATGGTCAGTTCCTTGAGGTCTATCATCCCTTTCTCCTGAAATACAGATCCGGCATAGACCTGTTGAGCTGATATAAAAGCTCCGACGACCAGTATCGTCACTACTGTCCTGCAAAGATTGTTTTTCATCTTTCTTCCCACCTCTCCATCATTACTATCTCCCCGAGAGGCTTTCTTGGCCTGACCACTCTTCCTTTCGATGGATAACCGACCGGGGTCAGCGCGACTATCTTCACCCCCTCGGGAACACCCAGGATATCCCTGACCTCTTCCTCGATAAAAGCTCCAATCCAGCATGTTCCAAGTTCTTCAGCCTCGGCGGCGAGCATCAGGTGCTCCAGAGCGATGCCGATATCGACAGGAAGACTGTTCCAGTATCCGCCCATCTTTTTGTACGCTTCCTCTTCATACCCGCAAGCCACTATGACTACCGGGGCTTCAGCTATAAACTCCTGGTTTTTGCATGCCGGTACAAGTCTCGATCTCGTTTCTTTATCCTTTACTACTATGAATCTCCAGGGCTGGCCGTTTTTGCCTGACGGAGCAAGTCTGGCCGCTTCGAGCAACCTGCCGAGTTTTTCTTCTTCCACAGTATCAGCTTTGTATGCCCTGACGCTCGTTCTCATCCTTATCGCCTCATAGACATCCATACTATACCTCCCTTGCCAGTACTCCGAATACCCACTTGGATATCCTTTCGAGTACCGATCTTTTCTTTCCGTCTGAACATCGCGGGAGTATATACCGCAGTCCTGAATCAATGGTTATGAACACGACCATTGTCATTATGGAGAATATAAGCCAGTTATTTCCGGGGATACTTTTCGGGTAGATGAAAATGTAGAAAATAAGGGTATCGCCAACAATGGACTGAATAATCGTTTTTATCTTTCCAAGCCTGTTCGCAGGTATATATTCGCCTGATCTCCTGCGCACCCGCATCCTGTAAAATGTTATTATTATCTCGCGAAGCATGATCACGGCGACAAAATAGTAGAACCATCCCCAGTTGAACGCCCTGCTGAGAGAAATAAAGATCACTGCCATAAGGACCTTATCGGCAAACGGGTCGAGATGCGTTCCGAGTTTTGTTACCTGTTTGAATTTCCGGGCATACCATCCATCGAAAAAATCCAGGAAAGACGCGGCGATAAGCATCATTGCGGCGATCCGTGAATATTCTGCCGTGCCGATCATGAATATCGCGAAGATCGCCATCAATATCCTCATCACGGTGAGGAAATTCGGCACGGTCACATCTTTCCTGCGTATCATTCCTGTCATTTTAGCTTTCTTGCACAATATTCCCGCAGATAATATACTACAGAAGCTGTTAAGATGCTACTATTGAAACCTGATATGAGTATATTCACACAGGCGAGCGGCGGTTAATCCGATTATGAGTCCTGAGTACCGAAAAAATATTTTCAGACACGACAGGGGATCGAAAGAATGGATCACCATAATATCCGCCGCTCTTATTCTTCATATAGCTCTTTTTCTTCTTCTCAAACCTGAATATCTTGAGATCTTCAGAACGGAAGTGCCCGGAGATAAAGGTATCTCTGACTATTCAGGAGATGGGAGGACTTTCTCCCTCATCCCGTATCCTGACGAGGTGATCATCCCTGAACTGGATCTTCAACCGGACGAGCCTGCCGTTACTGAACAGGAAAAACAATCGGTTTTCGAGGAATTCGGAGATGTCGATCTCAATATCGAACCGCTGGCAGGCAACTCCGCAAACAGGGGAAGCAGCAGCAGATCGGGAACTAAAAGGAACAATGTCGAACCAAAGCCTCTTTTCATCCCGTGGCCGAAGTATCCGGAGAATATAAAAAAAGACGTCGACGGCAAAGTCGAACTTCTACTCTATGTAAATGAAAAAGGGGAAGTCACCGAGATCAAGCTCTCGAGGGGACTTCCCCAGAATATCCTTAATGAGACAGCCATAGCAGCGGCAAGAGAGATACGCTTCATCCCCGGCGAAGTAAAAGGAGTCCCCACGCCGATGTGGATACGTTTCACAATAGGGTTTCAACCCCGCTGAGCATCTTACCTGTACAACGACTTGACGCTTCCCCAGCTGTACTGCTCGTTTTCTATCTGACAGTTATAGAGATCAAGGACGCAATGTCCATTTACGAAATCATCGGCCCAGTTTACCGGATCGGCATTCTGAAGAGCTCCGTTATAAGCTCCCTGACCACAATATTTCGCGAAGTTTCCGTATCCGTACTTCATAACCATCATCGTGCCTTCGTATGTCCCGAACATCCTCTCTTCGATATCGAGTATCCCATCGAAATCCCAGTCACCGATCGTGAAAGAGATCACAAGGGTCCCACCCATCACGCCATTGACAGGATGATTTAGTTCCCAGGTAGGTTTCGTGGGAAGCGTTCCAGCGTCGAACTCGGCCGTCCATGATCCGGACATCGCGTTATATTCGAAATATGTGTTAAAGATATAATCCCATCTCGTCTCTGGACTGCTCGTGGCGGGCCATCCGGTATCGTCAATCTGCATCCACCATGTCGCTCCCAGAACGATCGGATCTCCATTAACGACATCACCGGAATAGACGGGCGGAGATGTCAGGATCATATTCCCGAATCCCTCAAAATCGAATTCAAGAAAAAGCGTATCAGGCAGGGCCTGAGCGTTCATGGCTACGGGAACAGAGACAACGATCATAACCAGGAACAGTACTAACTTCGTGTAATGCATCATTTACGATCACTCCTTTCCATTCCTGTTGTCAGTCCCTGTATATAGCCTTGATCGAGCCCCATGTCGACGCGTCTGTATCGGTCACGCAGCTGACATCTCTGAGATACAGCCTTCCCCCCGGGTAGATCGGTGAAGGAATGTAAAGCTCTTCCTGCATCGTCGATTCATCGGCGAGGTCAAGCGTGCCGGAGCAGTTTCCCTGACCGCAAAAACTTGTAAAACATCCCTTGCTGAAATTGATATAACAGACAAAACCGATCGAGAGCGCCTTGTTCTGATATTCGTTATCTTCCATTATGGCGTTTCCGTTCAGGTCCCTTATCACGACCCTGAAACTTGAACAGAGGCCTCCCAGAGTGTCTCCCGCTTCGGTATAGAACCGCCAGTATGGCGTCTCATCACCTATAACGCCCTTGAAATCGCCGTCCCATCCCTCGTTATCGGGAGTATCGTCATAGGTAAAGTAAGTGGCGAAGATATAATCCCATCTTTCGTTTTCCGTAGTCACGGGATTATCATCCGGCCAGTTACTGTCGTCGAGCCTGATCCAGTAAGTACCGGGGAAAAGCGTCCCGCCGGTAATATTACCGCTCCAAATAACAGGCGAACTCATGAAAGAGCCCCCTCCGTCAAGCGCGAATGTCTCGGTCCTCATCTCTACAGCCGAAACATTCAAAGAAGACAGGATCAGGAAGGATAAGGCGGCACAAACGACCAATAGCTTATGATTCACAGCTTCCCTCCTCACAGGTTCCATAATAGTATCATAACCTTGCCATACATCGTGGCGTATTATACCATAGTTAATAATATTTATAAACAGTTTATTGGTATTCTGGCCGTTTTTTTAGGTCTTTATAACCAGTCCTACCAGACTTCCCTCTCCGAATAGATATCGAATATCCGCAGCGAATAATCGGTAAATTCACCTATTACTTCAGGATACCCGTCATTATTCATATCAAAGACTGTTATTCTGTCCCCGAATGATTTATCCCATTCCAGTTCGATATTTCGAAACTTAGAATCTATTATTATCCCCGTGTTCAGGATTATCTCCATCGCATCATCCGAATCGACATTTGCTATGACTATTTCGGCAGCTTTGAATTTCCTCTCGCTGATCCACTGGCGGCTCTTGTCGACCCCGTCGATAATATACATCGTCCCGCCAGCGATGACTATGAACTCCACCTGCGGATCGCTGTCGATATTTCCCAGTTCGATCGCTTCTATGCTTGTGAAATCATCCTCGATATTTTCCCATGTGTTGATATATCCATTCATCGAATAGGTGAGGATCCTTCCTGAGACGGTCGCTATCACTATATCGTCCCTGCCATCACCTTCCACGTCGGTGATGAAGAATTTTCTTACTTTCGATCCAAGGTTTGTCAGTTCCCACTCCTGTTTCCATCCTTTTGACGTCCATCGCTTCAGGTAGATCTTTCCATAGACGTCTGCGTATATCATTCCCCACGCCTCACCGTTATCAAGAGGGATCACCTTGGCGAACGGAAAACGACCGCAAGCATCAATCATCTCGTACGGATCGATATCAGTCGACGCGCGGCTGGAGACAGCCGGATAAATCGTCGAAAACAGTACAAGAATAGCAGGCAACAGGATCAATTTCGTTTTCATCTCTTTTCCCCTTTCATTCCCTGGTTCTTTCACTTTTCGATCCGGCAGAAGTCCCGGCGTGCCTCGGATCAGAGACTCCGCATACTCTGCCGTCCTGGATCATTATCAACTGAGCGTCGCCGATCGACGATCTCTCCTTCAGCTTGTGCCCACGCTTCATGAGCCTTCCGGCAACATCTGAAGAGAAGACGCCTTTCTCGCAATATACGATATCCGGTATCCACTGATGGTGATATCTTCCTGAAGCTATTGCTTCTTCCGGACTCAGGCAGAAATCTATGATGTCAGTTATCAGTTGCGCTACCGTTGTGATTATCGTCGAACCGCCCGGAGATCCGAGTATAAGAAAAGGTCTATCGTCCCTAAGAACGATCGTCGGAGTCATCGAACTGAGCATTCTTTTTCCTGGAGCGATGGCATTCGCCTTTCCACCCGTCAAACCATATATATTAGGCGCTCCCGGCTTGATCGAGAAATCATCCATTTCATTGTTCAGCAGAAATCCAGCACCTTTTACCACTACCTTCGATCCATACGGACTATTAAGAGTAGTCGTGACGGCAACGGCATTCCCGCTTCTGTCGATTATTGAATAATGAGTCGTCTCTTCACTTTCCTTTCCTGGTGGACATCGAGATTGACCGATACTCCTCGAGTCGGTCGAACTCGCCGTGATCTTATCCCTCATCGATCGGGCATACCCTTTGGAAAGAAGTCTGGCGATCGGGATTTCAACGAAATCAGGATCACCGAGGTAACATGCCCTGTCACGATATGCGAATTTCTCCGCTTCCACGATCAGGTGGACAGACCGATCGGACAGATATTCCATAGAGCCAAGATCGAATCCTTCGAGAATATTCAATATCTCTATCAGGACGATCCCCCCCGAACTTGGCGGAGGAGCTGAGATGATGATATGTCCCCTGTAAGAACCGACAACAGGCTCCCTCATCACCGCTTTGTACTCCCGAAGGTCCTGAGCGGTGATCGATCCACCTCCAGCTTCCATCTCTCGAACGATCATCGCCGCGATCTTGCCCCTGTAGAAAGCATCAGGACCATCTCTTGCTATCAGTCCCAGAGTCCTGGCAAGTTGAGGCTGCGACAGCGTGTCATTCTCTCTGACATATCTTCCTTCATGCATAATAAGGCCGTCGAGGAGAGGAAAATCCTTCCGATATTCCTTGAGACAAAGCAGCGAGGCGGCGAGATCCCCGTCAACAGTGAACCCTTCTTCAGCTAGCCGCACCGCCGGGTCGATAAGTGCTTTCCATGGCATGCTGCCGAATCTCTCCCAGGCAAGATAGATCCCTGCGACAGTACCGGGGACTCCTACCGAGTTGTGTCCCGATCTACTCATGCCTTCTATCGGGTTCCCTTCAATGTCCAGAAAGAAATCTTCCGTTGCTCCGGCGGGAGCTTTTTCCCTGAAATCTATGAAATGATTCTCCCCTGAATCGTCCCTGAAGAGAAGAAAACCTCCGCCCCCAATATTCCCTGCTGATGGATGCGTTACGGCAAGGGCGAAAGATACCGCCACCGCGGCATCGATAGCATTTCCGCCCGCCTTAAGCACTTCAACGCCTACCCTGGTCGCTTCCCCAGAAGAAGTCGAGACCATATCTCCATCAGAATATACAGCCTTCGCGTTTCGGTCGGCCAGCGCCCCGCCCCCCCCGGCAGCCAGAAACACAGTCAGGACCGCTAAGATCGTCAGTATTCTTAATATCCGTTTCGGGTCAATCATTGAATCTTATCCGGCGGACAAAAGCCGACATCAACCAGGGGTGACAATACGAGTATCATCAGGTATACGGGATATTATACTAACAGTATGACAGGTATTTGTAAACATTTAACTTCCCTGAGATTAAACGC
>JAFGCX010000036.1 GCA_016932415.1 Candidatus Krumholzibacteriota bacterium | reverse complement strand
TGTGGGAATCGAACCCACCCCGGATGGTTTTAGCACCCGGCTGAAGGATTTGAAGTCCTCGGGGCCCACCAGAACCCATCCATTCCCGGCTATATCATAATACTTTATCCTGCTCCTGTCGTCTATTCGAAGCTATCCGAGCCAGGCGACAGCCTCGATCTCGACGAGACCACCCAGCGGCAGGGCTGCGACCTCGAATGCCGCTCGTGCTGGAGGATCTCCATCAAAAAAACTGCTGTACACCTCATTCATCGCCTTAAAATCACCAATCGATTGAAGAAGCACCGTAACCTTGACGATCGACTCCATCCCGCCTCCCGATGCGCTGACTATCCCCTTTATATTATTCATAGCGCGCTCCACCTGGGCCGCTATCCCCTCGCACAATGTGCCGGTCGCTGGATCGAGCCCGAGCTGTCCCGATATGAAGAGAAATTCTCCCGCCCGTACCGCCTGGCTGTATGCTCCGACCGCGGCGGGAGCCTTATCGGTCCTTATGATCTGTTTCAATCTCTCCTCCCCTGGCAAATGAATGTCCCTCTTCCGTCTTGAATTTATTCAACCGTTACGCTCTTTGCCAGATTTCGCGGTTGATCGACGTGGCACCCTCTCAGCACGGCGATATGATAGGCAAGAAGCTGCAACGGTATTACCGACAGGATCGGATAAAGGAAATCAAGAGTACTTGGCACAAAGATCACGTGATCGGCCATCTTGATCAACTCTTCATTACCCTCATCTGTTATAGCGATCAGTTTTCCCTTTCGAGCCCTGACTTCGTTGATATTGCCAAGTATCTTCTGGTAAGCGGCGTCCCTTGGAGCAATCACGACAACCGGCATATTTTCATCTATAAGGGCGATCGGCCCGTGTTTCATCTCGGCAGCGGGATACCCTTCCGCGTGCACATAGGAGATCTCCTTGAGTTTCAGCGCACCTTCAAGCGCGACCGGATAATTCGCGCCCCTTCCCAGATAGAGAAAATTGTTATGATGATGGTATTCTTCTGCTATCTGCCTGATCTTGTCATTGGACTGGAGTATCTGCGATACCTGGTCTTTCAGCGCTGTGAGGGCATCTATCATCCGCTGTCCTTCTGAAAGCGATATATTCCTCGTCCGACCCAGAGCAAGAGCAAAAAGACTAAGAACGGTTATCTGTGATGTGAAAGCTTTCGTCGAAGCGACGCCGATCTCGGGGCCTGCGTGGATATATACGCCCCCCTGCGTTTCCCGGGCTATCGTGCTTCCCACTACGTTGCATATACCCATCACTCTCGCGCCTTTGCTTTTTGCTTCTCTGAGGGCGGCGAGGGTGTCGACCGTCTCTCCAGACTGGCTGATCGCCAGGACGAGTGTACCTTCGTCCATTATAGGGTTCCTGTATCGAAACTCGCTGGCATATTCGACTTCCACCGGTATTCTCGCCGTCTCCTCGATCATGTATTCACCGAGAAGGCCGGCATGCCAGCTTGTCCCGCAGCCCAGGATCACTATCCTTCTCAGATCCCTCAACTGATCGTCAGTCATGTTCAGTCCACCGAGTTTTGCTTTTCCAGTCTCTCGTATCAGGCGGCCTCGCATCGCGTTATGGATAGTATCAGGCTGCTCGAAGATCTCCTTGAGCATAAAATGTTCAAATCCGCTCTTTTCGATCATCTCAAGATCCCAGTCGATTTCGGTAATGATATGTTCGACATATTCATTTTTCAGCGTCATCGTGGTAAATGAATCGGGGGTGGCGACTACCATCTGCTGATCCTCAAGGTAGATCACCTGCCTTGTGTGCTTTAGAATGGCGGCAACATCGCTAGCTATGAAATACTCGTCATCTCCGATACCGACGACTACCGGAGAGCCATTTCTTGCGCCAACTATTTTGGTCGGTTCAAGCACGGATATGACTATCAATCCATATGTTCCCTCGACCACCTCAAGTGCTTTCTGAACTGCGAATTCGAGATTTGATCCGTCATAGAACTCCTCGATCAGATGGGCAAGTACTTCAGTATCGGTCTCCGATCTGAATTTGTGGCCCTGAGCTTCAAGCGATTTTTTTATCGTCGTATAATTCTCAATGATCCCATTATGGACAAGCGCTATCTTCATGTTGGTATCGTAATGCGGATGAGCGTTGACCCTGTTGGGTTCGCCGTGCGTCGCCCACCTTGTGTGAGCTATACCTACCGTTCCGGTAAGATCGATACCTTTGAGTTTTTCTTCCAGCTTGATTATCTTCCCCGGCATTTTTTCAGTGACAAGTTTTCCGTTATTAACCACAGCAAGGCCGGCCGAGTCGTACCCCCTGTATTCAAGTCTCTTCAAACCTTCCAGGAGGATCTCTCCCACATTACCGCTCTTGCCTGTATATCCGATGATTCCGCACATTATATCTCCTTGTCCCTTATCTGGTCCCCTTTATCATTATAACGGGACGGATGGCTCCGGGCCCCCAGGATATCCCCCGCTTTATTAATCATCGATTCAGCCTCTTCCGGACTCCCTGCCTCTGCTATTATCCGCACTACCGGTTCCGTATTCGATCTTCTCAGGTGAATCCACCCCGCTTTCATATCAATTCTTATACCATCGAGAAAGTTGGATTCGCCGTCGAATTTATTTTCCAGCTCATCGATGACCATTTCGAGATCTCCCTCGAACGAAAATTTTTCCTTCATTATGTAGTACGGTGGAAATGCGGCGACCTTGTCCTTCAGGCTCAGATCCTCCTCGGCAAGCAGCTGGAGTATCAGAGCGATACCGGTCATCGCGTCTCTTCCATAATGCATCAATGGATATATGACGCCTCCGTTACCTTCTCCCCCTATGACTGCCCCTGACTCCTTCATCACCGCGATCACATTCGCTTCTCCCACTTTCGATCTGAGGGTGGCGGCATCATGCCTGCGAGCGATATCCTCTATCAGGCGCGTCGTGGAAAGGTTTGCCGCGACGGGTCCCTTCTCTTTCCCAAGAATAAAATCAGCGGCAAGAGAAAGTGTCAGCTCCTCACTGAGAACGATCCCGTCCTCATCGACAAGGACAAGCCTGTCAGCGTCGGGATCGCACGCGAAACCCAGATCTGCCTTTCCCCGGATGACGGCATCTGAAAGATCCCCAAGATTCGCCGGCCTCGGTTCCGGATCATGGGGGAACGGCTTATCGATCTCCGTGTTTAACGCCTCGAATTCCACTCCGAGCCTGTCGAGAAGGGAGGGGATGATCCTGCTTCCCGCACCGTTTACGCAATCGATCGCCACGCGGAACCTTTTTTCGGCTATCTTTTCCGGATCTATGCAACCAAGAGCCGCGATCCTGTCAATATGAATATTATCAGCATTATCGACTACACTGTAGCTTCCAGATCTGTCCGGCGGTCCGTAAAGAATCGATTTCGAATCGACTTCCCCTCTTATCAGATCGACCGCCGCCTGATCGATAAATTCTCCTTTACCGTCGAGGAACTTCAGAGCATTCCACTTTTCGTTGTTATGGCTGGCCGTTATTATGATCCCGCCATCCGCTCCAAGCTCTTCTACCATTATTTCTACCGTGGGAGTCGATGCTATGCCGATATCGACTACGTCTATCCCCTTGAAGCGCAGGACAGAAAATACCGCTGAGGCGATAGAAGGCCCTGAAGCTCTCGTATCCCTTCCTACGACAATGAGGTTTCCCTTGAGCCAGTTGGCGTACGCGGCGGTAAACCTTGCGGCGACTTCGGGATTCATCCCCTCTCCAAGGATACCCCTTACGCCCGAGACACTTACCATCAATGAGTCGGATCTGTACACCCGGCTACCTTTCTAAATCGCCAATGATCGACAATAATCAGGTTATAACTTAAATTAATCAGGGGTTATTGTCAATGCATCCTGATGACATGAGGGATTTATCTTGCTATTTATGGGGAAACGCCCGCTGATACCTCGGATTATCCTGATTTGGATTATTTTATCAGTGCCTGTGGGCAGGATGCTACCGGCTTTCTTCCACAACCTCATGATAGGAGCCTTCGGTGATCCATTTCTCACCGACTTTTTCCCAATCCGGGACATGGTCGGCGTTTATATACCTCTCCCATTTGTATATTCCTGATTGCTGCGCCAGTCGTATGAACTGCATGGTTAGAAGATCGCTGCTGAGTATCACGACAGATCGGACCATCCCCTTCTTTTTGTAGTATTTCTGCCCCGTTTCTATTATTCTCTGCGACTCTTCAGGCAATGGTTCAAGAGTCCTCATATCTACAAAAACACCGAATCCGGGTTTGGCCGTTTCGAGGATCTTTTTTGATTCCTCCAGCCACCGGTTCATTTCTTCACCTTTTATATTTCCTCCGAGTGTCAACCTGTACCCGTATTTCTCTCTTTCTATCCTGAACATACTCTGTCTCCCGACCGATCTGTCAAACCAGATCAAATAACAGACACCGATATCGACTTTATATAATCAGATTATCGGCCAGATTCCCCTTACCTTTAAAAAAAAGGGGTGGAAATCGAGATTTCCACCCCTGTCACTACCAATAAAACGTCCTGTTATTTGGGACGCTCTTCGAGCAGATGCTGAACCACGAGCGGATCTGCAAGCGTAGTCGTATCACCGATATCATCACTGCCGGTGGCAATGATCTTCAGGATACGCCGCATGATCTTTCCGCTTCTCGTTTTCGGAAGCGCGTCCGCGAACTGGATCACGTCCGGTTTCGCGATCGGGCCGATCTCTTCACCGACATGCGCTCTGAGTACCTTCTTGAGCTCTTCTGTCTTTTCTACACCGGCCTGAAGAGTAACGAAAGCGTACAGTCCCTGTCCCTTGATCTCGTGAGGCATAGGTACTACGGCAGCCTCGGCTACGGTGTCATGGCTTACAAGGGCGCTCTCTACTTCCATAGTCCCGATCCTGTGGCCGGAGACATTTATTACATCATCAACACGTCCCATGATCCAGAAATATCCATCCTCATCCTGTCGTGCTCCGTCGCCGGTGAAATAGACGTCCTTGAAGCGGCTGAAGTAGACATCCTTGAATCTCTGGTCATCGCCCCAGATCGTCCTGAGCATTGAAGGCCAGGGTTTCTGAATGGTGAGGTATCCGCCTTCGTTGACATCAGCAGGAGAACCGTCCTCCCTGACGACCTGCGGGAAGATACCGGGGAAAGGCCTCGTGGCTGAACCGGGTTTGATCGGGAACGCTCCCGGGAGCGGGGTAATAAGTATCCCGCCGGTCTCTGTCTGCCACCATGTGTCGACGATCGGGCATCTTCCGCCGCCAACTATGTTGTAATACCACATCCATGCTTCCGGGTTGATCGGTTCGCCGACAGTACCGAGAAGCCTGAGGCTTGACATATCATGCTTTGTCACCCAATCGTCGCCGGAACGGGCGATCGCCCTGATCGCGGTCGGAGCGGTATAGAAGATGTTGACCTTGTATTTCTCAACGATCTCCCAGAAACGGTCCGGATTCGGATAGCTCGGGACGCCTTCGAACATAAGAGTCGTGGCGCCGAGATTCAACGGACCGTAAACAATATACGAATGCCCGGTGATCCATCCGATATCGGCAGTACACCAGTAAATATCATCATCCTTGATATCGAAGACCAACTTTGTAGTCATTGATGTATAGAGCAGGTATCCACCTGTGGTGTGGACGACGCCCTTGGGTTTTCCCGTCGTGCCGCTTGTGTAAAGGATGAAGGAGACGTCTTCTGAATCCATTTCTTCCCAGGGGCATTCAGCGCTTACATCGGCCATCTCGTCATGCCACCAGGTATCGCGTCCTTCGACCATATTGACTTCGGAGTTCGTCCTGTTCAGGACTATGACGTTCTTTACCGAGGGGGATCCCTTGAGAGCCTCATCAACATTGACCTTCAGAGGAATGACCTTACCGCTTCTGAATGACCCGTCCGCGGTAACGAGGAGTTTCGATTCGGCATCGACGTTACGGTCCATGATCGAATTGGCGCTGAAACCGCCGAAGACTATGCTGTGAATGGCACCGATCCGTACGCACGCGAGCATCGCTATCGCGAGCTCGGGAACCATCGGCATGTAAAGGGTGACCCTGTCGCCTTTTTTAATGCCATATTTCTTAAGTACGTTGGCGAACTTGCATACTTCTGCGTGAAGTTCCCTGTAGGTGAATTTTTTGGAATCGCCTTCAGGTTCGCCTTCCCAGATGATCGCTGTCTTGTCAGCACGTCCATCTTCAAGGTGTTTATCGAGACAGTTATATGCGATATTGGTCTTTCCGCCGCTGAACCATTTGGCTTTTGGAGGATCCCACTCAAGGACTGAGTCCCATTCCTTGAACCAGTGGACATATTCCCTGGCCTGCTCGGCCCAGAAACCTTCGAAATCATCAGTAGCTTTCTTTGCAAGAGCTTTATATTCATCCAGGCTCTTTATATGAGCCTTCTCGACGAACTCCGCCGACGGCTTAAACTGCCTTTTCTCGTCAAGCATCGAAGTTATCGTCTTTTTCTCATCTGCCATCTGCAACCTCCCATAGGTTCTCTGTTTTAAGTGTGAGATTCTTTCATTCAGCTGTTTAAATCTCAATCCGGGCTTCGCATGATACCTTTATGGACCGATCATGTCAACAGTAAATAATAGTGGGACCGGTTCGGATGCAAGTTTCTTTTTTCATCTTCCGCGATCGGGTTGAACGACTCTTGACATCAGGCCAAAAAAATCTTACCTATAGTAATGTCCAGTCATCCTGTATCTGGTATGAACAGTCTTTCTTCCGGAGGTTGTGATGGAGTTCGTTACAAACGCGATAGGCAGAAAAGTCCCTGTCGAAGTAAATGGTGTTGCGAAAAAGGCTTATAAGGAAGCCTACGATCCTGGTTATAACGATCCCCTGGCGGGCAGGCCTGGAAATGCCAGAATGCGCGACGGGCAGAGCAAGGTAACGACACTCGATGATGTAGTAGACCTGATCGATAACGGCGACTGGATCTCTTATCCCCATTATTACAGGCTTGGCGATCATGGCCTGAAAATGATCGTTGAAAAACTCAGGGAAAAGGGGAAAAAAGGAGTCTATCTGCTGGGAAACGCTTTTTTCGATAACTGTGTCCCTTGGCTCCCCGAAGCTATCGCCGACGGGACGCTGGCGGGTATAACGGGCAGCTGCTATCGCGCGATGGGAGAGTATCTCATGCGGGGGGATTTTCTTCCCTGGATCGTCACCGGCTACGGGCACGGCAACAGGGTAAGGAGATTCCACACCGGGGAAGTCAGGGTAAAGGTAGCCTTCGGCCCCGTGCCGATCGCTGATAAATGGGGGAATGCCAATGGCCTTATGGGCGATCCAGCTTCGTGGGTAGGTCCGCTCGGCCTCTTTCTCGCCGATACCCTCTGGGCTGAAAACGTCTGCCTGCTTGCCGGAGAGATCACAGAAAATTACCTCTTCCCGCGATCCCTGTCGATGATCGACGTCGATCATGTCGTAAAGGTCGATAATCCTGGCGACAGTTCGGGAGTCGGTTCAGGCACACTCGATATCGAAAAGATCCGGGCTAACAGGTTCAACTCGCAGATCGCGTCGCAGGTGCTTAACGTGATGCAGGCGGCAGGCACGATCTTTGACGGATTCAATTTCCAGGTCGGTTCCGGGGCTGGTCTGATCGTTCTTGACGAGATATACAAGATCCTCAAAAACCGCGATATAAAAGCCGGGTTCGCGATCGGTGGCTGTACATCCCTCCATGTCGAGATGCTCCAGGCTGGAGTGATCGAAAATCTGCTCCACGGACAGTGCTTCGAACCCTCTGAAAAGGTCATAAAGTCGATGTTGTACGATCACAACCATTATGAGATATCTACGGGGGAATATGACGACATGGCTAACAAGGAGAACGCCGTCAATATGCTTGATGTTTCAGTGCTGTCGACTCTTGAGATGGACACCTCGTTCAATGTCAACAGTATATGCGCTGGAGGCCGAATCATAGGCGGGATCGGCGGCGCGCAGGGTGTGGCGGCCGGATCGGAATTGACGATAATGTTTCTCCCCCTTGCCACCGGGAAGAAGGAGTCTGGAAAAGGATTCGCGCGTATCGTCGATGAAGTATATACGGTATCGATCCCCGGCGAAGTCATCGACGTAGCAGTCACGGAAGAATATATCGCAATAAATCCCCGCAGCGGGTCTAAATATTTAGACAGATTAAAAAAAGAAGCATCTTCCAGGGACCTCAAGCTGGTGAGTATAGAGGAACTTCACGATCTCTCGCTGAAAGCCGCGGCGGAGATCGGGCCGACGCCCCCTAAGCCTGAAGCGACCGATACTCCTGTCGAGGTGGTCGAGTGGAGAGACGGTACTATTCTCGACACGATCTTCAAGACAGTCTAGCAGAGTTACCACCCGATTAAAAAGGGCCAGGCATTGCTGCCTGGCCCTTTCTTTATCAACGCCGCTGTCAAAAGTGTCTATTCGCCCGATCCAGGCATCGCGGCCCAGTGTTCGTATAACTTCCATCTTCTGTTGATGATCTCCTGATTCTCTTTCAGAAGAGCCGCGGCGACGTCGGGATGGGCGTTCTTCAACGCCCTGTATCTGTTCTCATTATAGATGTAATCCTCAACCGGGATCGAAGGCGCTTTTGAATCGAGTTGCATCGGGTTCTTGCCTTCAGCTACAAGAGCCGGGTTATATCTGAACAACGGCCAGGCTCCTGATTCGACGGCAGCCTTCTGCTGGCTGAATCCTCTTCTCATATTGATTCCATGACCGATGCAATGCGCGTAGGCGATTATAAGGGAAGGTCCGTCGTAAGCTTCGGCTTCCAGGAAAGCCTTGATAGTCTGGCTTTCGTTGTATCCCATCGCGATCCTGGCGACATAGACATACCCGTACGTCATGATCATCATACCAAGGTCTTTTTTCGGAGTTATCTTCCCACCCGCCGCGAATTTCGCTATCGCGCCGATCGGTGTGGCTTTGGACATCTGGCCGCCTGTATTTGAATAAGTCTCGGTGTCGAGTACGAGAATATTCGTGTCTCTCTTCTGCGCCATTACATGATCGAGTCCTCCATAACCGATATCATAAGCCCAACCGTCTCCACCAAGGACCCAGACGCTTTTCTTTACCAGGACATCGGCAAGACCGTCTAGATCTTTTGCTTCAGAGGAATCGATACCTTTCAATTTATCTCTCAGGGCCACTACCCTGTCTCTCTGCTCCTTAAGACCGGTCTCTGTCGACATGTCGGCATTTTTGATGCTGTCGACGAGCTTGTCCCCTATCTGGGAAGAGAGGCGCTCGAGCAACTCGGTGGCATATTCCTTCTGTTTGTCAAGGGCAAGCCGCATCCCGAAACCGAACTCCGCGTTATCCTCGAACAGCGAATTACTCCAGGTCACTCCCCTGCCCTCGCTGTTTTTAGTGTAAGGGGTCGCGGGAAGATTGCCCCCATAGATCGAACTGCACCCTGTCGCGTTTCCGACAAGCATCCTGTCACCGAAGAGTTGTGTCATCAGCTTGACATATGGAGTTTCTCCGCAACCAGCACAGGCTCCCGAAAACTCAAAGAGAGGTTCGAGAAACTGTACCGTCCTTGTAGCGTTTATCTTGAGTTTTGTCCGGTCGATGTATGGCAGAGACAGGAAGAAATCCCAGTTCACCATCTCCTGGCTTCTGATCGGAGGCTGCATCGCGAGATTGATCGCCTTTTTCCCTTCCTCTTCCTTGTTTTTCGCGGGACAGGTCTCCACGCAGAGGCCGCATCCCGTACAATCTTCGGGAGCTATCTGAAGAGTGAACTTCATCCCTTTGAATTCCTTCGCTATCGCGTCTACCGATTTGAAAGCGGAAGGAGCTTTTTCAAGAAGCTCGGGCTGATATACCTTCGTTCTGATAACCGCATGCGGACAGGCGAGCACGCATTTTCCACACTGAATGCATGTCGCGGGATCCCAGACCGGTATCTCCAGGGCGACGTTTCGTTTCTCGTATTTCGTAGTTCCTGTCGGGAATGAACCGTCGCAGGCAAACGCGCTGACCGGGATATCGTTTCCATCCATGGCGATCATCTTTCCGATCACATCCTTGACATAATCGGGAGAATTCTCAGGGACGGGCGGGATCATATGCAGTTTGCTGGTCGCTTCCTCCGGGATCTTGATCTCGTGGATATTCTCCAGAGCCTTGTCGACCGAGGCATAGTTCATGTTGACGACTTTTTCTCCCTTGCCGCTGTATGTCTTCTTGATGAAACGTTTGATCGACTCGACGGCTTCTTTCTCTGGCAGTATGTTGCTGAGAACGAAAAACCCTGTCTGCATGATCGTATTGATCCTCGATCCAAGTCCTATCTCTTTGGCGATCTCGAAACCGTTGATCACGAAAAACCTGAGTTTCTTGTCTATCATCTCCTGCTGTACTTCGATTGTCAGTTTGTCCCACGTCTCTTCGGCGGGATACGGGCTGTTAAGAAGGAATGTGGCTCCCTCCTTGGCGCACCTCAGAATATCAATCCTCTCCATGAAAGGGAACTGATGGCAGGCGACAAAATCAGCGCTTGCTATCAGGTATGGTGAATGGATCTGCTTCGGACCGAATCTCAGATGGGAGACCGTGACCGATCCAGCCTTCTTGGAATCATAGACGAAGTAGCCCTGGGCATAATTATCCGTGCCTTCACCGATGATCTTGATCGAGTTCTTGTTCGCCCCCACAGTTCCATCAGCGCCCAGGCCGAAGAAGACCGCCCTTGTCTGGCCGGGATGCTGAATGACGAAATGCTTGTCATATTCGATGCTCATGTTGGTCACATCATCATTTATGCCGACAGTAAAATGGTTCTTCGGTTTTTCAAGACCCATATTATCGAATACTCCAATGACCATCCCGGGAGTGAATTCTTTCGAAGAAAGACCATATCTCCCGCCGATCACCGAAGGAAATTCTTTGAAATGTCCGGCTGAGAGTTCACCATCTTCATGAAGGGCGGTGACTATATCCTCATAGAGGGGTTCGCCGATACTGCCCGGTTCCTTTGTCCTGTCAAGAGCGCATATCGTCTTCACGCTCGCGGGAAGAGCATTGATGAAATGGCTCACCGAGAATGGCCTGTACAGTCGCACCATAAGAAGCCCTATCTTTTCTCCTTTAGCGAGAAGATAATCCACCGTCTCAAGGGCGGTATCTGCCCCCGATCCCATCATGACTATTACCTTTTCAGCATCGGGAGCTCCGTGGTACTGAAACAGCTCGTACCTGCGCCCGGCGATCTTTTCGAATTTTTTCATGCACTTTTCGACGATCCCTGGACAGGCGGTATAATAGTTATTGATCGTTTCACGAGCCTGGAAGAAGGTGTCGGGGTTCTGAGCCGTTCCGCGTATTATTGGATTATCGGGAGAAAGAGCTCTTTTGCGATGCGCTCTCACCAGGTCATCGTCGATCATCGCTTTCATATCATCTTCAGTGAGAAGTTCCACTTTCTGGACTTCGTGCGAGGTGCGGAATCCATCGAAAAAATGCAAAAAGGGAACGCGCGATTCAAGGGTAGCGGCCTGGGATATCAGAGCGAGATCCATCGCCTCCTGTACCGAATTTGAAGATACCAGCGCAAACCCTGTCTGCCTCGCAGCCATCACGTCGCTATGATCCCCGAAGATCGAAAGAGCGTGTGTAGCCAGCGTACGCGCCGAGACATGAAAGACCGTCGAAGTCAACTCGCCGGCTATCTTGTACATGTTGGGGATCATGAGAAGAAGTCCCTGCGATGCGGTAAAAGTCGTCGTCAACGCCCCTCTCTGAAGTGCTCCATGGACCGCTCCGGAAGCACCTCCCTCACTCTGCATCTCAGTTACTTGCGGAACTGTCCCCCAGATATTCTTCTGCCCTTCCGACGACCACTGGTCGGAAAATTCTCCCATCGGGGAAGATGGAGTGATCGGGTAAATGGCGATGACCTCGCTGACCTTGTGCGCCGTATATGTAGTCGCTTCATTTCCGTCGATTGTGACAGTTTTCCTGCTCATACTGAAATCCTCCAGACCATCGAAACACGAACAAAACACCAGACTATTTGATTAGTAAGTAGTTCTTACATCTATTCTCCCTGCGTCCCTTGTTTTTCATGGAAACGCATACAGTAGGATAATCTTTTTTTGTGATTTGTCGAGTAAAAAACTCCTTTTCGGGGAAATTATCACCGTTCCTGAAGAATTATCGTTACAACGATCTTTTCCGTTCCCCTGGTAACGACAAACTCGACGGCGTCTCCCGGTTGAAGGTTTTTCAGCTTATCGGAGTATTCTTTCACCCCTTTCACTTCAACACCGGCGACGCTTGTGATTATATCACCTTCTCTAAGCCCCGCTATCTCTGCCGCGGAACCGGCTGTCACGGCGGCGATCCTGACTCCCTTTCCGGAGAATGCGAAATCAGGCATACTGCCTGTACTGGCTGTTCTCCTCCCGGCTTTCCTTTCACCTTCATGATCGGATCCCCCGGAGTCACCGGTAAAATGCAATCTTTCATCTGTGCCGGCGAGAAAGACCACCGCCTCTCTCGCAAGAGACGCGACACTGACCATCCCCCGGGGATCTATCCTGTCCGGCGTATCTTCCGGCGTGTGATAATCGGAATGGACTCCTGAAAAAAGCTGCACCGCGGGGACTCCAGCCTCTATGAACGATCCCTGATCGCTTGAATCAAGTCTTTCCCTTACGATTTCGACACCAGCTCCGGTCACGTACCCGGCTCCGAGGAATATATGCATCCATTCCCTGGCGCTCGAGCTGTCCAGTATCCTGACTTTTTTCCCGAACAGCCTTCCGACTGTATCGAGGTTTATCACTCCGATGATTTTTTCAGGAGGGTAACTCCTGTAGTTTTTCACAAAATATCCTGACCCGCGCAGTTTATCCTCTTCAGCTGTAAAAGCGGCAAAGACAAGGGTACGTGGAGGTCTCGCGTAGAGATTGAAATATCTCGCCAGTTCAAGCATTACAGCGACTCCGCTGGCGTTGTCGTCAGCCCCGTAATGTATCTTTCCGGCGTTACCTTTCCTGCAGTCAGGCCATCCTTTTCCGAGGTGGTCGTAATGAGCGCAGATCAATACCGCTTCCCCTGATTTTTCTTCATCGACTCCGGGAATGACCCCTATGATGTTCCTGAGTTCTCCTTTCTCCGACCCTGGCCCCGTCGAGCCTTCCCATAGCTGATAGAACGAATGATCATCCGCTCCAGGTTCGAGTCCGGCGCTGCTGAAACTGTCAGCTATATACCTGGCGGCAGCCTCTATACCCCTGGTACCGAGCCCTCTTCCCTCCATCCTGGCGTCAGCGAGACAGTTCAGATCATCCATCATCCTCTGCTCCGAAAAGGACGGAGGCAGTTCAGTGAGAGGAGCACGTTTCGCGGGTTCGATCCTCACGGGGTGTTCCTGCCGACTGTTTTCATCTGTAAATTGAAAAAGTGGAGAATCGACGACGCCCCAGCGGCCCTTGACCTGATTTTCCGGTTCTGAACCACTGAAAGCCAGATAGCTGTATTTGCCATAATGGGGCAGCTTTCTCGACAGCCCGTCGACAGCTTTCTCATCTCCGATAGAAAGCCATACCGCGACCGATCCGGGATCAAGGGGATGCCTCACTGCAACTGCAAAACTGTTGCCCTCTCTCTCTATCTCCTCCGGGCCGAAAGAGACCTTGTTTTCGGTGATCTCGCTGCCGTAGAGTCTCATCCCTTCGTCTATTATCGACATGTATCTGTTTTCTTCTCCAAAGATCCAGACGGCTCTGTCAGAGGGCAAGGGGCCTGTCTCACCACTGTCGACTATCTTTATATCCCTTGCCTGATCCCGCGCCCATTTCTCGGCCAGTATTCTGTACTTCCCACCCGTCTCACCTTCGCTGCCGGAAGGAAGGATTATAAGAACGGCCCGGGCGCCGAATATCGTAGAAAGCGAGGGAGGAGATTCGTTTGGATGAAGCCTGCGCATGATGTTGAAATATGGATCTACATGGACTGACAGCGGTCTTTGATCAAATTCTATCCTGTATTCTTCTCTCCTCTCATTCATCCTGACCTTTATGATCTCCACGGTATCAGCAAACTCTATCGCGACCGGAATATCGAGTTCAAAAGGATCTTCGGCCTGAACCTGTTCGATCTCGAAACGGATCTTGTTCCTTCCTTCCTCAATCACCGCTTCGCACAGCGAAAGATCCAGTTGCGGCGCGCCCTTTCTTTCTACCCATTGCGAAAAGAATCCTTCCAGACCGATCCCGGCCACTTCTTCGAACGACTTTCGAATATCGGTAAAGGAAGCTCTCCTGAATCTGTTTTCCGCGTAGAATCGTTTTAATCCTTCCACAAATAGCCTGTCCCCTACCTTGTCCCTAAGCATATTCCATATCATCATCGATTTGCCATATCCCACCGCCTCGGTCGCGGCATCACTGCGTGAATGGAATTCGGTGAGTGGAAAATCGTTTTCTCCGTTTACGTGCGCGGTGAACCGCTCAAGCGCCGATTGCCTGTACTGCGCCCCTTCTCCCCTCTGTTCCTTTATCAGGTGATCAGCCAGATACGTGGTAAGCCCCTCGCACCAGTTACCACTTCTGAAATCGACATAGACGCTGTTCCCCCACCAGTTGTGAAGAAGTTCATGCGGATAGGATGAATGCAGGATGAAAGGGAACCTTATGACTTTCTCGCCTAGAAGAGTGAAGGAAGGCATCCCGTATCCCGTCTCCCAGAAATTTTCCACAAGGGCGAATTTTGCGAACGGATATGGTCCGACCAGGGCCTCGTACATCTCAAGATATCGAGAGGTAGTCTCGATATACCTGAAGGCAAGAGCTTCATCCGGTCTTCTCAGAAAAGCGTTGAATTCTACCGGTCCGCCCGATGAGCTGTACTCGGTGAATTCCGCGGCGACAAGAAATATTTCCTCCATCGGCTCGTTGGAATCCCATTCGACGATTCTGCGCCCATGCGGCTGAATCGGGATACTCCTTTTACCCTGGCTGACCGCGTCCCATCCTTCGGGAAGATCCACAGTCATGTGGAACCGGACCATCTTATCACCGAAAGATGGCACCCAGCAGGTAGAACCTCCCAGATATACTCCTTCCCCGGAGATTATTCCCGGAGACTGGCCGAAAGACCTCGCGTACTCTTCTGCCGAATCTTCTACCGGGTAGAATATCTTCCCATGATATTCAAGTTTAAATGAATATCGCCGCGTACCTGTCCCGACATGGTCGAGATTATACCTATTCAGGATGATCGGTGGATTTTCGTTATCATATTCCCTGTCCATACCCGGGTCTGTCGGACGTTGCCTCCCGCCCGCGGCCGTGATCTCCACATGTGGATCGTGTGATATTATCTCCATATCTTCGGCGAGTAAGAAACTGACCGGGCGTTCGGCTGCCTGAGCGGGGATAGTTATCATGTCTTCGACTCTGATGTAGTTTTCGGATGGTTCGAGAATGACCGCTATCCGGTGCGTTATGACTTGGCCTGCTTCCTCTCCGGAATCGGCCCCGGCAGATATACGCTCTCCCGAACGGCAACCGGGAATGACAAGCAGCAAAACAAGATAAATCCCCGCTGCGAATTTTTTAGACACGCCTTATCCTTCCTTCATTCTCTGCTTCTGAAAATAAAAGGGACTGTCCGGAATCGTTTCCGGACAGTCCCCTCGACTCTTATCTATCGAAAACCGGCCTCGCAGGCAGTTAAGGCATTTCGATAAATCCATTATCCTGAAGGCTCTGAAACGATTCTCTCGCGTGTTTTATCGTCTTTTCCGCCTTTGCCTTCAATTCTTCATAAGTGAAATCGAGTCTGGCGATACCCTGTTCTATCGCCATCCTGCCGACGGCGGCAGCTTCACGCGGGTAGACTTCCCAGTTATCCATCGTGGGAAGAAGGAAATCTTCATGCATTCCTATATCTTCCGCTGTTTTTGCCAGTTCCCTGGCGGCGGCGACACACATCTCATCAGTGATCGTCTTCGCCATCACATCGAGAGTGCCCCTGAAGATGCCGGGGAATCCAAGCGAATTGTTGACCTGGTTCGGAAAATCGCTTCTGCCCGTGGCCACGATCCTGGCGCCCGCTTCCTTGGCATCCCACGGATATATCTCGGGAATGGGATTGGCGCAAACGAATACTATAGAGTCGTCCGCCATCGATTTGATCCATTCAGGTTTTACCGTATCCGGACCGACTTTTGACAGGGCGATCAGTACATCGGCGTTCTTTATCGCTTCCGGAGCATCCCCGGTCAGGTTATCGCCGTTGGTTATCTGGGCCATTTCCCATTTTTCCTTGTAAATCGTACTCAACTCTTTTTCCCTGCCCTTGTGGATGATCCCCTTGCTGTCGACCATCGTGATATTTTCCGCTGTCACTCCCGCCAGGATGATCATTTTCGCGATACAGATGTTGGCCGCTCCCGCGCCCAGCATCGCAACCTTGACTTCCGACATCTCCTTGCCCACGATCTTTACCGCGTTGATCAGGCCCGCCACAGTCACCGCGGCGGTTCCCTGCTGATCGTCGTGCCACACCGGTATGCGGCATTCCTTCCTGAGCGTATCAAGGATGCGGAAACATTTGGGCTGCGCGATATCCTCAAGGTTGAAACCACCGAAAGATGGCTGAAGAAGTTTTGCTGTTTCGATAAAGACGTCAGGATCCTTGGTATCGAGACAGATCTGGACACAATCGACGCCGCCGAGATATTTGAAAAGTATCGCTTTTCCTTCCATCACCGGTATCGCCGCTTCCGGCCCTATATCCCCGAGGCCGAGTACTCTTGTCCCATCTGATATTACCGCGATCATATTACCCTTGTTCGTGTGCTGGAAGACTGTCTCCGGATTATCCCTGATGTCGAGACAGGGCTTGGCGACCCCTGGAGTATACCAGATCGCGAAATCATCGATGTTGCGTATGCAGCATTTGGGCATGACGCCAAGTTTGCCCTTGTAGAAAGGGTGCAGTCTCATCGCGTCGGCAGCAGGTTGCTGCGCCTTGGCCAGAAGTTCTTCCTTGGTCATCTTTGAAGCCATCGATCTACCTCCTGTATCCGGTTGGCCGGGAGATGCTCTTGAAGTCCCGAACACCTGCTCCAGGCTGTTGATTATTTTTTTTCCTTCTTCCCCGTCCATTCAGCACCGGCTGTTCAGGACAGAAGTTCCTTACCAGCCTTCGACCCCTCATCAAAGGCCTTCATATTCAGTTCTTCGGTACCTTTCGGTACTCGGGCAAGAATAGCTTTCTTTATCGATTCCTCAGAGACGATACCCGAGATGGCGGTGAGGATCCCGAGAGCGACTATATTAGTCACTACGGCTTTGCCGACCGTGTTGATGGCAATCTCTGTTATGGGGGCTGAAAAGACCCTGAAATCGCCGTCGGGCAATTCCTTGACCGACGTTGAGTCTATGATCAGGATGCCTCCGGTCTTGAGATCTGTAGAATATTTCAGGCATGACTCCTGGGTCAGGGAAAGCAGAAGATCGAGTTCGATAGCTTTCGGATATTCGATCTCCCCGTCGCTTATGACGACCTCAGCTTTACTCGCTCCACCCCTCGCTTCTGGACCGTAACTCTGGGTCTGGACAGCGTTGCGTCCCTCGTATATCGCGGCGGCTTCGGCAAGGATCTTTCCGGCAAGAATCAAACCCTGTCCTCCAGAACCGCTTAAACGGATCTCATATCTTTCCATTATTCTTCCGTCCTGACATTTTTGATTAACTTTCCGTACTCGCTGGTGAATTCAGCTTTCTCAATATCGCAAAGTATCCCCGTGCTGACCTTCCCTTCCCGCTCCTCTTCTGTCAATTTTTCATACTTGGCCAGCGGGACAGTATTATCCCTCATCCATTCCATCATCTTTACGGGATTGGCCATCCTGTTCCTTCTCCCGTAAGCGGTAGGACATGGAGTCATTATCTCTACAAGAGAAAAACCTTTTTTCTGAAGAGCCTTGGTAATATATTTTTCGCATTGCTGCACATGATAGACATCGGTTCTCGCGACAAAGGAAGCTCCCGCCGCTATCGCGAGGCCGCTCGTATTAAACGACGCTTCGAGATTCCCATGCTGTGCGGTAGAAGCCTTCGAACCCCTCGGAGTCATCGGGGAACACTGCCCGCCGGTCATCCCGTAGATGTAGTTATTATAGAGAAGGACCGTAAGATCGATATTTCGCCTCGCCGCGTGTATGAAATGGTTTCCCCCTATCGCCGTGGCATCTCCATCGCCGGTGATGACGATCACTTTCAGATCGGGGTTTGCCAGTTTGACTCCCGTGGCGAACGGCAACGCCCTGCCATGAGTCGTATGCAGGGTGTTCAGGTCGATATACCCCGGTGTCCTGCTGGAACATCCAATACCCGAGACCATGACAGACTCATCCCTCGATATGTTAAGTTTATCTATCGATCTGATCAGCGCCTTGAGGATGATCCCGTCCCCGCAACCGGCGCACCAGATGTGAGGAAAATTGTTTTCCCTGATATATTCGATATAATTAAACAATCAGACCACCCCCTTTATCAATTCCACTATCTCTCCTGGAGTGATCGGCTGTCCATCGACCCTGTTGAGTTTATGGACTGCGGTCTTGCATTGACAGGCAAGTTTTACTTCCCTGGCCATCTGGCCCATGTTCATCTCCGGAACTATGATCCCTTTGACTCTGCCGGCTACTTCGAGCAGATCGTCTTCAGGGAAAGGCCATATGACGGTAGGTTGAAAGAGTCCGACCTTGATCCCGGCGTTGCGGCAGATGGAGATCGCGCTCCGGGCCGAACGTGATACTGAACCGTAAGCAAAGATCGCTATCTCGGCATCTTCGAGCATGAGCGTCTTGTTTTTGATTATATCTTTTCTGTTCAGCATGATCTTGTCGGTCAGGCGCCTTATCAGAGCATCGATGACCACCGAATCATTCGTTGGAAAACCGGTCTCGTCGTGACATAATCCTGTTACGTTATATTTATACCCGGTACCAAAAGGAGCAAGGACCGGAATGAGGTTTTCCGTCTTCCTGTAGGGAAGATATTCGTCCGGTGGAATATCGGGTTTTACCCTGTCGATGATCTCGTATTGCGAACTCTCCGGAATAACGACCTTCTCTGTCGTATGCCCCACTATCTCGTCAAGGAGAAGGATGACCGGAGTCATATATTTCTCGGAGAGATTGAAAGCTCTTATCGTCTGTTCATAAGATTCCTGAGCGGATCCTGCCACAAGCGCAATGACACCTCTGTCGCCGTGGCTGCCCCATCTGGCCTGCTGAACATCCATCTGTGCCGGCAGGGTAGGCATCCCCGTACTCGGTCCGCCTCTCATCACGTTGATGACAACGCAGGGGACTTCAGCCATGCTGGCATATCCGATATTCTCCTGCTTCAGGCTGAATCCCGGACCGGATGTCGCGGTCATCGATTTCAACCCTGCCAGGGAAGCTCCGACTATCGCTCCCATCGCGGCGATCTCATCTTCCATTTGAATGAATTTGCCGCCAAGCCTGGGAAGAGCAACGGAAAGATGCTCCGCGATCTCGGAAGAGGGTGTGATAGGATATCCGGCGAAAAACCGGCAACCGGCCGCCAGGGCTCCTTCAGCACATGCCTGGTTTCCCTGCATCATGCGTATCCGGCTGGAAGGATCATTATTCAAAATGATCTACTCCTTTTTAAGGACTCTCTGCAGTCCCTGTTAAAAGATATCTTACTGTAACTAAAACAAAAGGACCCCTTTTCAGGAGTCCCTATTCAACTGTTATCGCAAAATCCGGGCAGCGCAATTCACAAAGCATGCATTTTATGCAATCGTCGGGTCTTTCGACCTTTGCCTTTCCACCTTCCATCACCAGGACATCTTTAGGGCAGAAGGCAACACAGATTCCACAACCCTTGCACCACTCAGGCTTTACTGTTATGACCGCCGGCTCTTTTGGAGCCGACTGCTCTTCGGTCATCTATTTGCCTTTCGGGTTCGCATAAACTATTATTAATAATAGTTTTATACTCAATACACAAAGCGCATTGTAAAATTCGGGTTCAATATATAGCAACAAAATTTTAATATCAAGCCCTTTTTAACTTTAATTGTCTTTTTCAGAGTTTTCTTAGAGGATAGCCCCATCGGTTATAAAGGCAGATTCACCGCGGATGATGCCAGCGAAGAAAACGCGCTTTAAACCTACTGGAGCTGGTGGACGGAATCGAACCGACGACCTACGCATTACGAATGCGTTGCTCTACCAGCTGAGCTACACCAGCCCCTGTGAATACTCAATATATTGAGTTCCTGTACCTTTTCAAGATTTTTCTTTAATCTGTTGAAAATAATCGCCATTGGGGCTGTCAGAATGGCGGCCCGTGCTGCCCGCGACTGGCGGACTCAGAATTCAGATGACCCTCATCACTTCATCCACCGTAGTCAATCCCTGAAGCACTTTACTCGCCCCATCCATTTTCATCGTCTTCATTCCCGACCTGACAGCCGCTTCCTCGATTACCGAGTCCGGAGCTTTTTCCAGGATGAGCCCGCGGATATCGCTGCTAACCGTGAGCAGTTCATAGATACCTATCCTTTTCCTGAAGCCGGTGCCGCCGCAAGCCTGACAACCCTCTCCCCTGAAAAAGACCGGGGAGGAAGAAGTCTCGACATCAAGAAGTTCATATTCCCGGGGTTCCGGTTTATATTCCTTACGGCAATCGGGGCAGATCAGCCTGACAAGACGCTGGGCAAGGACTCCCCTGACAGTTGAAGCTATAAGGAACGGTTCGATCCCCATATCTGTCAACCTGCTTATCGCCCCTGACGCGCTGTTCGTGTGAAGAGTACTGAAAACAAGATGCCCCGTAAGGGCTGCTCTCACGGAAAGTTCAGATGTCTCGCCATCCCTGATCTCACCGACAAGAATGACATCGGGATCCTGGCGGACAATCGCTCGAAGGGCTGAAGCGAATGTGACCCCTCCCTTCACGTCTACCTGACCCTGATTCACTCCCCTCATCTCGTATTCCACGGGATCCTCGATCGTGGTTATGTTGAGATGTTCGGCCCTGATCTCGTTCAATGTGGCGTACAGGGTAGTCGTCTTTCCGCTTCCCGTTGGTCCTGTGACGAGAATGATGCCGTTATTTCCCTGCGTTATCTGGCGGTATCTGCCAAGAAGGTCGGGATCGAGCCCAAGTTCGCCAAGGTCTACCCGTACGCTGCTGAGATCGAGGATCCTCATGACAAGCTTTTCGCCATAGACGACCGGATATGTCGATACCCTGAAATCGAATTTCTTCCCATCGATCACCCGGTGTATTTTCCCGTCCTGGGGAACTCTTCTCTTTCCGATATCCATGTCAGCCATGTATTTTATTCTTGCTATGACAGCGGCCTGATATTCCGCTCCGAACGAGGAAATATCATGAAGCACTCCGTCGACACGGTATCTCACCTTCAATTTTCCCTCTTCAGGTTCCAGATGGATATCGCTCGATCCTCTTTCTATTGCGTCGCTGAAAATCGAGTCGACAAGTTTTATCACCGGCCTGTCGTCAGTCTGGATTCCTTCAGATGCCTCTTCATCAAAGGTATGATTCACGGCGTCATGGGCCGATCTCTCGGTAAGATCATCCATCAATTCATCGAGTTTATTATGTTCCCCCCAGAATGAATCGATCTTGTCCCTGATATCCTTTTCGCTTGCAAGAACCGGTTCGACTATCTTGTTCGTTATATCCCTTATCTTGTCGATGGCAAATATATCGAAAGGATCGACCATAGCTATGGTGATCACGTCTTCAATTTCAAAGAGCGGTATCATGCTGTGGCCCCGTGCCGTATCCTCGTCTATCAGGGCTGCCGTGGCAGGATCGATCTCATAATCCTCAAGTTCCAGAGTCGGGATATTAAGTCCGTCCCCGATAAATTTATTAACCAGTTTATAATCGGCAAAACCGAGTCTCACGAGGGCCTCTCCCATATTTTCACCGGTATCTTCTGTTTCGGTCCTGGCCTGGTCGAGTTGACTTTGAGTGATGACCCCCTGCTCGACAAGATCGGAACCTAATTTTTGAAGAAAAGAAGTAATTACTTTTGACCTCATTATTGTTCTTCCTTGATCAAGGCCTGGTCTGATCTCCCGCCTGACTCGTGGACCATCAGTTTCGGCGTTATAAATACTGTCAGTTCTGTCTTGGTCGTCTCCGACCTTCTGCTGCTGAAAAGATATTTCAAGAGGGGAATAGATCCCAGGACGGGGACTTTAAAAACCGATTCGATCCTGTTTTCTCCGATCAGACCCCCTATTATCAATGTGGTATTGTTTCTGACGAGGACCCTGCTTGTAGTCTGTTTGGTACTGATTATCGGTATCTCGTCACCATTGCTGACCGATCTCCATTCTTTTACCGAACTGACTTCCACCAGGATATCTATGATAATAGTATCATCGGGCCTGACGAATGGCGTGACGTAGAGCTTTATTCCGACATCCTCGAAATTAACGGTAGTAGTCGTGATCCCTCCGCTCGCCTGCCCGAACGACTGCTGGTACGCCACTTTTTCACCTACGAGTATTCTTGCTTCCCTGCCATCGAGAGCCACTATGCGCGGAGAAGATAAAATGTTGGTGCTGCTTTGCTGGGAGATCATCTGGATCAGGTTTTCTACATCCCCGTTGTAGATATTCAGCAGGAGACCCGAGTCGCCGCGGGGGAGATCGACAGTTCCATCGACAAAGACGCCATCACCCATTTCTGAAGAAAGCATCTCCCAGTTGACTCCCGATTCATTTGATTTTCCAAGGACAACTTCGACTATCTTCGATTCGATCAGGACTTGCGGAGTATCCCTGTCGATACCGACCATTTCCGGAGGGACGGTAACGACCCTTATAATATCCCCTTCACGCATATATGAATAGCCGCAGGATCTGACAATCGAAGAAAGTGCCTCCTCCAGGTCGACGTCGATCATTCTTGCCGTGATGCTTCCCGTGATCTTCTCCCCTGTTATTATATTCAGTCCAGAGATCCTCGCCAGCTGTCTCAAGGCTTCCTTTATATCGGTCTGGGAAAACTCTATTGAGACCCTGGAATCCCACCTGGAGTCGAAATCTTCGCTGATATTCACTTTTTCCGTAGCACCAAGACCTGATGCCGCGAATAGAGTGCCTGTGACAAGAAGCGTTTTCATGAGATCTTTAAGTTTCATCATTGACATCCCCGGTTATTTACATTCGTATCGTTAAAAGCCCATTTTTACCTTCAAGGACTACGATCCCTGTCTCTATTCTGCTGACCGTCAAACCATCAATAACATCCCCGACTTTAACCTCTCGTGTTCCGAAGATCGCGATCGCTCTCCCGTTTCCGATCAGAGTCCCGGTAAGAACCAGATCGGGTTCCCCCCGGTCTTTCTTTTCATTAGGCCTGGATGAATCGATTGTATTAATAAAAAGACTAAAGCGGGGCCTGAATATATTTCCAGCCCATCTCTCCGGATTCTTAAGGTTTCTGAAGGAGATCAAGCTGTCGAGATCGGCTATTATATCCTGCATCTGCTGAAGTATATCCTCGCCAAGTTGTTCTTTCTGATCTATCGCAGCTGCTTCCTTCTTCATGATCTCTTTTATATTGTATTCCTGGGCCTCAAGCGTGTCGCGTTGGACGACCATGGCGCAAAGCGTCAGGCAGATAATGATTATGATATTTTTTAAAAGTCGCATAATCATCTACCCGCTTTCATTCGGAGATTGAGCCATGCCGCTGCTCCTGATAAACGCGCTGATCTTAAATTCTATGTGGAGGAGTGGATCTATAGTCATATCCGAATCGATCCTGAAAGCATCGATCCTCAACAACCTTTCAGCACTCTCTATCTCCCTTATTAGATCTTCCAGTTTCGAATAACTGCATCTGACACTCAGTTCTATTGGAACTGTGCTGAATCCAGGTTTTAAAATCGTTCCGGTTGACGAAGCGTTCAGTATTTCGACACCTGTTTTTTCCGCTATATCGGTAAACTCCTCTATCAGGATTCCTATTTCGGGGTTTTCAGGTACCTGCCTGGTAAGGAGTTCGTGTTTTTCGATAAGCGCCCCCCACAGGCTTTCCATCCGGGTCGCCACGGATACTTCCTTCTCCATTTCAGGCAATTCGTCATTCCTCAGAATCAATATCCGGTTTTCCATTCTCGTTTTAGTGGCAATGATTTTATTCGCCCTGATCGCTATGGGAGAGAGAAAAGTCACGGCTACCAGCAAAAGACAGACAGCCCCACCGGAAACGATCATGTATATTATTCTTGTTCTGCTTTCCTTCATACCGGCAATCACCTGACCACGTGACATACTATCTCGAATCTATAATATCTTTTGTCCTCGTGTGACGCGCTTTCTACCTTCATCAGTTCAATATTTTCAAAATTTCTGCTTGATTCCATAAACTGCAGAAAGTGAGCTATTTTTTTCCTGTCGATCGCCTTGCCATCAAGCATCAGTACCAGGCTCTTTTGTCCGGTACTGTCTTTATCCTTTGTCCGCCGTTCGGATACTTCCATGACGTCCACCCATAGATCCCTGTGGCAGTTTCGACTTATTTCTCCGATCAGGCCGGACCAGAGTATCCTTTCCGTGTCGTACTCTTTCAGAACTCTCGCGATCTTATCTATCTCCGCTTTTCTATCGGGAATCTTTTCCATTCCATTTATAATCACCGACATCTCGTCCTTTCGACGGGAAAGATCGGACAGATCGGTATCGAATTTTGAGATGATCCTCTTGTTATCAATGATCATTTTCTCGTAAGCGGCAGATATGCCCAATGAACCGGCAATCGATGAAAGCACTGCTATGACAACGATCTTTCTGATCGGCCACTTCAGAAGAAAGATCAAATCCCGCGGCATAAGGTTGATTTCGCCCATCATCGACTCCTTATAGCCAGCCCTAGAGCAACCGTCAGTTGAGCGAAAGAGTCCGTACCGCTCTCATCAGAAAGCAATCCAGTTCCAAACGGATCGAGTACTTCAGTTTCTATACCCATTTTGATCTGCAGGACCCTGTCGATATTTGGAAGAAGCGACGTTCCCCCGGTCAGGTAGATAATGTCCGGATTATTCTGCATCTCATTTTGAGCCTTGAATATCTCATAAGATCTTTTCAGGTCTGCCACAAGTCTGTCTACTGACCTTTCTATCGCTGAATAAACAGTATACTCTAGAGATAGTGGAGGGACTTCCTCCCCATTTATGATCGGCTCTGAAAAACCGGTCTCCATCATGTAAACGCGCGACTCATGTTCACTGCAGCCGATCAGGCTGGAGATCGATTCGAGAATATCATTTGTTCCGTTCTCGATTCTCCTGGACATGATAAGGACCTTATCCCTGAGTATCAACAATGTGCTCCATCTGTGTTCGATATCGAGGATCGCGACTGTCTTTTTCTCAATACCTGAAAAACCATTCATAAGCCTGCACAGCGAGCTCGATCTCGATTCGATCCCTTCGGGACATAGATCTGCTTCTTGAATAATGCTGGCCAGCTTTTCGACTCTGTCTCTTCTGGCGATCGCGAGATGAACGTCTTTCCGGCTGCTGTCGGGGATTTCCGAGATATTGTAATCATAGACGGTTTCCTCCATCGAGTAGTCTATATGCTTGGGGACCTCCCACTCGATGATCTCCCTGATTTTCTTTCCCGCTTCGGCCGGCACGCTCACAAATCTTTCAATAACATCCTCGGGCATAAGTACGGCAAAAGCCTTTTTCGCCTTGATACCGTTATTCCGTATAAGTCCTTTCAGTCTTTCGGCGTATCTCACGGGGCCTCCATCCTCATCATCCTCCGTTATCCGGTCTATAGCTGTTTTCAGGACCATAATGCCACCTCGGCCTGACTCGACTTCGACAAGCTTTATAAACCTTGGACTCATATCGATACCAAGAACCCGCTTATGTCCCGCTATCGAGATCATCGGCAAATAATCCTTTCTTGCCAGAAACTTCTTTCCCTGTCCGACGGTTCAATAGTTCCTGCACTGGAATCCGAATTCGAAGATCGTCGAGTCAGGTTCGATACTGCGATCCTTACGGATTTTCACATTCAATCCGACCTGGCCCGTCGTCGAATATCCCGTGTTTCCGTTATCAACGAAGAAGCTCCCTCCCATGTAATCGACATCCCTGTCAGCAAATGACGGAACCAGCACACCGGCTCCACCGGCCGCTGATCTGAAGAGAAACACCGACTCTCCATTTGATTCGAAGTAATACCTTATCGAATCAGCCTGGTTACTGTTCCTGTAAATCCTTAGTACAAGGCCATCAGGACTTACCCAGGGGCGCATCGATAGCGGATCGCCAAGAGCTGATCTTATCTCACCCGAGATCCCGGCGTAAGACTCGCGTGATATCCTGTTTATTCCGGCCTTTCCCTGCGAGACTGACATAGTCGTCATCAGATCGATAAGAAGAGGAGCACCAGCCATAACGATGATACCGATGATCGTTATGGTGATGATCAGTTCTATCAGAGTCATCCCGCTCACGTGGGAGCAGGGCAAAGCCAGGCATTCTCTCATCCGGCAATATGCGTGACCAGGGAACATATGATTCTCTCATCCTTCCTTATTCGAACTTCGATCTTGACCAGCGTTGGAGCGCCTCCTGAGTCCTTAAGAACAGTCACATCTCTCATCCATTCGTACCCTGAATCGGCAGTCCAGGATACCGGCGCAATACCGACTCCCGATCTCACCGAATCTTCCATCCTGTTTTCCGCTATCTGCGCGGCGCGAGTCATCATGTCATCGTGTGATGAAGCAGACAGCAGCCCTGCGTACATCGATGAGAACGAATACGCGATCATCCCAAGGATCACGATGGTGATGATAAGTTCTATCAGAGTGAACCCACTCTGATCTGATATTCTCATCGGCAGACTCCTCCCGTCTCCGGGTTCATCGGATGATCCTTTCTATAGTGACTTCTCTGTCTTCACTGTCATCCTTTGGCCCTAAGGCGTCAGCGCGGCCGCGTTATGCTCGCTGTTGCTGCATGAAACGGTATATGTACTGTCCGATGTCTTCGTATAGGTGATCGTTCCCCCGGTCGGACAGGTCGGAATCTCGTTGTTCATGAACATCGTCGTTGCCAGACCTGCCGGAAGCGTTCCGACATTTTTCGCGTAATAGATACTTACAGCTGACCGGATCGTAGCCTGGGCGGCCTGGCATGAATTGATCTCGGCGCTGTCTGTCATATTCATATACGCGGGGATCGTCACGGCGGCGATCAATCCAAGTATGACAATGACGATTACCAGTTCTATCAGGGTCCATCCCCCGTCTTTTTTTCTTTTCACCATCTTGTTTCCTCCATCAAACGATTCTTCTGCCTGTTAATTCAACGGTCAGGTTTTCACAGACCACCTCCCTTCGCCACTTTCATCATCTGCATCATCGGAGTGATCAGGGACAGGTACATAAAAGCGATGATCAATCCCATCGCGGCTATCAGCACTGGTTCAATCACAGTAGTCAGTCTTGCTATCGAATAACCTATCTCCTTTTCATAATATTCACTCAATTTTCCAAGCATCTCATCCATGTTACCGCTCTCCTCACCGATCGACACCATGTGCACGACAAGGGGAGGAAAACTTCCCGCTTTGCTGAATGACTCCGCTATCGTTCCGCCATCGCTTATCATATCCTTCGCTTTAAGCGCGGCCCGTTTGACCACGGAGTTTCCCATCGCCCTGGCAATTATTCCAAGGCTCTGCGATATCGCTATGCCGCTGCTGTTGAGCGACTGATAGGTGTGGGAAAAAGACGCCAGGCTGGATTTGAGGAAAAGTGGACCAAAGACAGGAATTCTCAATTTCATATCGTCAAAGAAATATCTGCCTTTCTCCGTTCCGTTATACCATCTCAATATCAGTACCACGACCAGTATGACCGCCGCGATCAGGATCAGGTTTTCCCTCATGAACCGGCTTATGAGGATAGTGGTCCTGGTGGTGAAAGGAAGCGCGATATCTGCCGCGTCAAAGATCTTTATGAAAGTCGGAAAGACGACTATCATAAGGAAATTGATTCCCAGAAGCGAGGCTATAAGAAGTATCACGGGGTACGATACGGCAGCCTTGACCTTTTCGGCCCTGTCATTCTCAGCTTCCTCGAGGTCGGCAAGCCTGTTGAAAGTCTCTGCCAGCATTCCCGACACCTCACCGGCTTCGACCATCGAAATATATGAATCTGAGAATACGTCTCTTCTTCCGGAGAGAGCTTCGGACACGGCCGAACCACCTTCGATACTTTTTTTGAGTTCCTGCACGAGGATTGAGAGTCCCTTGTCACCGTTCTGTTTTCTGATAAGCGTGAGAGCGTTGTTTATCGGGATCCCAGCGTCGAGAAGCGATGCCATCTGTCTGGTAAATACTATCCTGCTTTTTCTGCTTATCCGGTAGGAGGAATACCCGAGTTTCTCCAGGATCGCGTGTAGATTCCCCGAACGTTTTTCTTTAAGAGAGGAGACATGATACCCCATGCCTGACAGTTTATTGAGAAGATGTACCCTGTCGGCGAATTCCATCTCCCCCTTGACCATGATTCCACTATTATTAAAAGCCTTATACTGATAAAAAGGCATCGTCAATCAGCAACCTTACTCTCGACGAGGGTCAGAGATTCGATCTTTTCGACGAGTTCGTCGATATTGAACGGTTTTGCCATATATCCATCCGCCCCGCTTGTCATGCCTATCTTTTTGTCGTCTTCAAGCGATCTTGTCGTCAGCATGATGACGGGTATTTTTTTGAACCGTTTGTCAAACTTAAGAAGGCGGCATATCTTGAACCCATTCATCGATGGAAGCATGACGTCAAGGATGACAAGGTCAGGAACGATTTCCTTGGCCGTTTTTAATCCCTCAAGTCCATCATCCCTTACTACTGCTTCATATCCCCTTTTCCCCAGCTCCACTTTTAACAACTCCGAGACAAGTCTCGAATCCTCGATTACCAGGATCTTTTTCATTATTCCTCCCTCATCTATCGCGACTGTCGAGGCTGGACACTCTCCATCAATTTACGGATATCCGCCAGGACAGACCGATACCGCGACTCTTGGTTATATTCTCGGAGATTATCTGGAATAGTTTAGGGAAAAAGGTACTATAGTCCCTGTTTTTTAAGGAAGCTATTTAAGCGTCTCGCCATTCGCGGCATGATAATCCCTGTAAAAACCGACCGAGGCGAAGATTTCCTCCTCGATTTGCGGTTTTCCGGTGATGATGAATCTGGCCATATTCAGTCCGACCCCAGGCCCAAGCATGAATCCCTGTCCACACATTCCGGCGCAGAGGTACATCCCTGTCACCTCTCTGACGCTGTCGAGAATTATTATCCCGTCCGGTGTCATCGGGTATAATCCTCGCCAGACCCTCCTCACCAGCATATTCTTCAATCTTGGGATCAGGTCAATCAACCTTCGGGCGATCACTGGCATGAATTCCGATGTGGCGGAAAGATTCGTTCCCTCGATCGGATCGATCGGCGTGTAACAGAATATTACCTGGCCTCGGTCATTCTGGCCAAAATAGAAATTTGCCGTTCTCTTTTCAGTTCCCGGACGGATGTCGACTACGAGAGGATCAAAAAAACGTTCCATTGGAGCGGATATTCCCGCCTCATGGCTCTCAGGCACCACCGGGATCTCAAGCCCCGCCATCATCCCGATCTCTTTCGCGTAAGCTCCGGCGGCGTTTACAACCACATCAGAGTAATATTTTCCTTTCGAAGTCTCGACGCCCTCGATCCTTCCGCTCCGGATAAGAAGCGATATCACCGGTTCGCCAAACAAGAATTCGGTTCCCCTGTCCCTGCTTTCCTTCCAGAAAGCGGCAGCGGCCTTCAGGGGAGATACCTGTCCGTCTCCTGGAGAGTAGGTGCCGCCAAGAAGACCATCATTATTGATCCCCGGTACTAGAGAGGAGATCCCTGACGGATCAACCCAGTCGATATCAAGACCGAAATCCTTTTGAACGGGAAGAAGCTGCTTCAGAGCTTCTTCATCCTTTTTTCTGTAGACAGGGAAACAGTATCCTCCCTCGATCCAACCGATATCAGTTCCATGCCTCTCTTCCCATGTTGAGAATATCTCGAGACTTTTCAGACAGAGTTTGATCTTGGCCGGATCGGAATGCGTAGCCCTGACTCCACCGATCGCCGCCTTGTTCTGCCCCTGACCGGGAGACCTTCCCCCGTCAAGGACGAGTACTTTCCACCCTTCCAGGGAGAGAAAATACGAGAGTGGACAACCGACACTTCCAGCTCCGATTATGATCGCGTCATACTTCTTCAATCCCTGTTCCCGCCTCTTTTATTGATCCCGGCGAAGGCCGAAAGGGGGACTTCGGATACAAATGGTCTATCCGTAGGCAAAGTCACCCTGGAAATATCGACGCCCTCGTTTTTATAAAGATTAAGTATCAGATCGGTACATGTCCTGCCGGCGCAAGCTCCCATACCTGTCCTTATGGTCGCTTTGAGAATATTCATATCGATGACTCCGGCCCTTATCTCTGCCCTTATCTCTCCGGCCGTAATCCTCTCGCATCTGCATATGATCGTATCATCAGGGACAGATTCTTCGAGGGGAAGGCCTTTTACCCCTGTTTCGGCCTCGAGATCGATGAAACCGGCGACGCGCAGAATATCATCGTCGGGGACTTCAAGCGTTACCAGCCAGCGTTTTTTATCTCCAGGGGATCTTTTTACCTTTAAAACCTTTCCTTCACCGACACGATTACCTTCAAGATCCACTGTATTGACGACGCGGCCTTCTTTCAGATCGTCGAGGAGCATCTCGTAAGGGATCACAACGCGTGAGCCTTCCCCATCCGATGCTGTTCCCCTCCTGACCAGGGTTATCGCGAGGGCCGGACAGGCCGTAACACACTTCATGCAACCCGTACACTGACCGCTGAATACCGGGAGTCCCATGATCGAATCGCCTGGTATGAGGATGGAGGAATGGGGACACGAATCGACGCACGGGTTGCATGGTATCTCTTCTATGCACCTTAAAACAGGAAAAATATCACTGCCAGGGTCTTCAGGTTCAAACGGTACTGTCGACCCGGGCCTGCTGCGCAGGACTTCCTGAGTCTTCTCCCAGGCATCAGGTATATCAATCTCATATCCGAGAGACCGGGCGATCTTTCTCCCTGTGATCTTTCCACTGAATATCGCGGCGGATGCTTCAGCTATTTCTTCTGAATCTCCACAGCTGTATGATTCGATCCCGAATGCTTCCAGTTTCCTGCGTAATTCGTCGACCGGTGAGAGACCGACCGCGATAAGAAGAGTATCTACATCGAACTTTTTCTCAGTTCCCCTGACGGGCCTGAACTCGCCGTCTATCGCTGTTATCGTTATGCTCTCAAGAAAATCCGAACCCTCGGCTTTCAGTATCGAATGCGAAGTATATACGGGGACCCCCAGGCGTCTCAGCTTATCCAGGTGCACTTTGTAACCGCCGCATCTGGACAGTGCTTCGACCAGCCCGACGACCTTTATGCCGGCTTGGACAGCGTGATACCCCGTTATCAACCCCACATTGCCACCGCCGACTATGAACAGCCTTTCGGCCGGTTTTACCAGGTCCCTGTTCAGCAATGTCTGAAAAGCACCCGCTCCGTACACCCCGGGCATATCGCATCCTGGGAAGGCGAGCGTCTTTTCCCTTGCGCCGCATGCTACCAGCACGATCCTGGGCAACACAAAGAAATATTCATCTCCACGGTATAATCCGATTTTCCTGTCACTGAATACTCCCACAGCGGTCGTTCCGGTCAAGACAGACACCGAATCGAGGGAATCAAGCTGCCTGGTCATCAGATCGGCGATATCGATCCCTCTTGTGCCGGCATAACAATCATCCCGCGAACCGAAAAAAGGGTGAGTCTGTAAGGTGAGTTTTCCGCCGGGTTCATTCTTGTCATCGATAAGGAGGACTTTCGCTCCGAGATTTCCGAGTTCGATCGCCGCATTGATTCCCGCCGGGCCGGCCCCGATCACGAGGACATCCGTCTCGATCTCATCGCAATCGGTAAATTCCCCGGGGAAGTCGTCAGCCGGAAGAACCGGGGATCCTTCGCAGCTTTCGACCCGCATCCCTTCCTCGAGCACAGTCATACATCCCTTGACGATCCTTCCATTGACGATGACCATGCACTGGCTGCACTGACCATTGACGCAGAATATCCCTTGTGGAGCCCCGTCCCTTGTGTGATGCCCGAATATCCTGATACCATTGGCATATAAGGCGGAAGTTACGACTTCACCTTCAAGTGCCCGCAGACTCTTGCCGTTAAATGTGAATGAAATCTCTTTTCTGTCCTTAATCGGCAGTATCGGATGTATTTTAAGCCTGTTGTCAATATTCATAGATAAAGCGATTCTCCGCACCCCGTTTTATTGAGAGATCGTAAGCAGCACCTGGTTCTTCTCGACGGACTTCCCGGGAGCCACCTTCAACGACCTGATTGTTCCACTTACGTTCGAAGTAAGGCTGTTCTGCATCTTCATCGCTTCGAGAATGACCAGGACATCCCCCTCGCTTACATTGTCACCTTCCTTGACTTCAAAACTTACGACCATTCCCGGCATGGGAGCTGTGAAGGCGAGTTCAGACCCGATTGTCTCCGATGAAGGAGCATCCGCGCTTTTTTCCGTTTTCTTTCGAGCCTTTTCCCGTTTCGTCTCCTTCTTTACGATCGGGGCAGTATCTCCGATCGAACGAGCTCGCGGCTTTCCACCGACTTCCTCGACTTCGATATTATAATGCTGCCCTCCGACAAACACGTTGAATGCTCTCAGGCCCGCCCCTTTTGCCGGCGCGCCGGCAGAGGATGATATCTTGACATTCCCCGACTTGACATTCGCGAGCATCTCATCTTCCCGTTCGACATCGTCGAGTGTCACCGGCCTCAACTCGGCGGGAGGTTCTTCGAGACCATACTTCCAGCGAAGAAATCTCATGCCGGTCGTCGGATAGAGCGCGTAAATGAGAAGGTCCCTGTTGTCCCTTGCGAGTCCCTTGACAGCTTCGCGAGCCTTATCCAGTTCCGGTTCGAGCATATCGGCAGCTCTGCATGTGATCGGAGTCTCCCCTCTGGGATATCCTTTTAACGCCATTTTTCGGACTTTCGGATCCATCTCGACCGGAGGTTTTCCATAGAGTCCATACGCATAATCCTTGACCTGTCCACTTATCATCTTGTAGCGCCCGAAAAGCACGTTCTGGACTGACTGAATACCGACGATCTGGCTCGTCGGAGTGACGAGCGGAGGATAACCGAGTTCCTTTCGCGTCAGCGGAAGTTCATCATAGACTTCCTGGAGCCTGTCTAGCGCATCAGCTTCCTTCAGCTGGCTTACCAGATTGGTGAGCATGCCTCCCGGTATCTGATGCTCGAGTACGCCTGTATCTATAATAGCCATCCTCGTCGTATTGAGGAAACGCCTGTATTTCGGCGCGACTTTTTCGACATAATTGCCAAGTTCAAACAGTTTCTCCAGGTCGAGACCGGGATCTCTGTCAGTATCGGCGAGAGCGGCGACCATCGGTTCGACCGCCGGTTCGGATGTCCTCAGCCCGAATGGAGCAAGCGCGCAATCGAGGACATCGACACCCGCTTCGACCGCTTTCATATACGTCATCGACGCCATGCCACTGGTGTAGTGGCAATGCAGATGAACAGGAATGGAAATCTTTTTCTTCAGGGTCTTCACCAGGTCATACGCGTCGTAGGGATTAAGAAGTCCGGCCATATCCTTTATGCAGAGAGAATCGGCGCCCATATTCTCAAGAGCTTTCGCCTTGTTGACGTAGTAGTCGAGCGTAAAGACCTCTCCACCAAGCCGCTTTTCGGTCAGTGAGTAGGAAATAGTCCCCTGTATATGTTTGCCTGTCTCCTTTATCACTCTGAATGACGCCTCGAAATTGCGTTCGTCATTCAACGCGTCAAATACCCTGAAAATATCTATCCCCGCTTCCGCCGCCTCATGTATAAAAAGCTCCAGGACATCATCAGCGTAGTTGCGGTAACCGACAAGGTTCTGACCTCTCAGCAACATCTGAAGCGGTGTTTTTTTGATCCTTTTCTTCAATTCAGTCAACCGAATCCATGGATCTTCATTCAGGAACCTCGTGGCAACGTCAAAGGTGGCTCCACCCCATACTTCCATTGAATGGAATCCGACCTGATCCATCTTGTCCGCTATCGGAAGCATATCTTCCGTTCGAAAACGAGTGGCCAGAATAGACTGATGACCATCCCTGAACGTCGTGTCCGTGATTCCCAGCGGAACTCTTCTTTTTAATTTTTTCTCACCGGCAGACATCTTTTACCCCATCCCCATCTTTGTGCAGATTGTTTTTATATCAGGGAAAATCTACGTAATCTGACCGTGCCGGGGTTTCCCCTGACAGCAAGAGTACGTTTTGTCATCGTCTCACGGCGCGAACCCATCTTCCACGGACTGAGTTGGGGGCCGAATCTTCTTTTCTTTTCGACAGATTCAGTATCAATGTAAGACTGAATAGCCGCCGTAATCGCGATTACCAGGTCCTGATCCATCAGATCCACCTTCCTGCTTGCTCCGTACAGGTGAAAGATATGACAGGGTTTTCCTGACTGTCAACAAGAATTCCCTAAACCACCCATACTTCCTGCCGAAAGAAATTGATATAAAAGGACTTTAGTCACGACACACGAGGGTCTTGTCCGGCCGGGCGGCCGAACGTTCAGAAAAGAAGGGGACTTCAGATGGGATTACCTGAAATAAATCGAGAGACAGGACGGCCGAGGATCCTGCAGGTAGCAACGATCGATCTGGCGATAAAAAAACTTATGCTTCCACTGATGAAGGAGTTGCTGAAAAACGGTTGCCATGTCGACGCCGCGGCGGCTGATCTGGGCGATGGGACACCGGCGTACCTTGAATCGCTTGGATTCAATTTCCACGACATCGGGATCGAAAGAAGCATGTCACCGGGAAATATCCTCAAGGCGGTTAAAAATATCTACCGCCTACTGAAAAACGAGAAATATGATATCGTCCATCTTCATACCCCGGTAGCGGCGTTCACCGGCCGGTTGGCAGCGCGGCTTGCAGGTGTGCCTGAAATAATATATACGGCGCATGGATTTTACTTTCATGAGAATATGAGACTTTATAAAAGACTCGTCTTCGAACTCGCCGAATTCTCGGCGGGAAGACTGGCAACGGATTATCTTTTCTGTCAGAGCATCGAGGACACCGACAAGGCCCTTAATACCAGTTTTCTTTCACCATCCAGGATCCTTCATATAGGAAATGGCGTCGACACCGATCTTTTCGCGCCAGATGCCGACATCCGGTCGGAAATCAGAAAGGAACTCGGCATCAGCATCGATTCCGTTGTGGTAAGTTTTATCGGGAGGATCGTAAAGGAAAAAGGTATCCTCGACCTGATCGATTCATTCATCCCTCTTGCCACTGCTCACAAGGATCTCACACTGGTAATAACAGGCGACTCTACTACAGCCGCTGACAGGGACTCAACCACTTTTGAAGCAGTCAGGAAGGCGATCAGATCAAATGATCTTGACAGAAGGGTAATCCTGACCGGATTCCGCGATGATCCTGAAAGAATCCTCGCTGCCAGTGATATTTTCGTTCTGCCTTCATACCGGGAGGGTCTGCCCCGATCAATCTGCGAAGCGATGTCCTCGGGGCTTCCCGTCATCGCGACGGCCATCAGGGGCTGCAGGGAGCAGGTCGATGACGGAATAAACGGGTTTCTGTTCCCCCCCGGAAATATCCATCTTCTTCGTGGCGCGATCGAAGATCTTGCGTTGCACAGGGGAAAAAGATTGATCATGGGGGAAAAAGCGAGAGAGAAAGCGTTGACCATTTTCAGGGAAGAAGATGTCATAGAGAGACAGATGAAAATATATCGGCATATTCTTCAGGAACGCCTGCGGCGTCCGATTCCAGTCATCCCTGTTATTGAAAAAGAAAAAACCGGTGAGAGTATCCCGGTCTGATCCGGTGGTGGGAAGGGGCGGAATCGAACCGCCGACACACGGATTTTCAATCCGTTGCTCTACCGACTGAGCTACCTTCCCACGGAGAGAAATCTTATTCATTTTATTCAGATTGTCAACAGTTTCTTATTTATTGACGGGCTGCCTGATTCTTTTTTTCCCGGAATGCTTCACATCGAGCATCTTTTTGCCGCCGATATATTCCTTAAGGACAGGATTCGTTATCTTGCCAAGCTGTTTCGCTATTTCCTGGATCCTCGATATCTGCTTCTCTATACTGTGCAGTTTGTTGACGATGTTAGGATCAAGATTGTCCCTCTGCATCAACATCAGCTGCGTATTTCCAAGAATCGAACAAAGGGGATTATTGATCTCATGATTGACGCTTATGGCTGTTTCGGTTATCGCGGCGAGTCTTTCCGCTTCTATCAGTTTCGACTGCATCACCTTGATCTCTCTGAGGTCGAAAGCAAGTATCAGCATGCCGATAAGCTCGTTTTTACCGTCCCTGACCGGAGAGATCTTGATCCGCACGGGGATCTCCCGACCCTGGGCTCCGATCAGTTTCGTTACATATCCATTTGATAAAAAATTCTCGTCCTTTCTGAGTGCCCTGATTATCTTCCTGATTTTTTCAAATGGAAAGATCCTCGTTATGCGCCGGCCGACCATATCGATGTCCGTAAATCCCGTCATGGCCCGCGCGGCTTGATTGAACAGCAATATCCTCATCTTCGTATCTAACGATACGAGAGCAACAGGGGAACTGTCGAGTACGCTGGCTAAATATTCACTCGGCTGCATCTGGCTCGTTCTCCTCTGTTTGACCCTGCCTGAATTACGGGCAGGACCACCATACCGTCAGGCCAACCTGACCTCTTCCTTGTTTTTACCGAGATGATAGGCGATCCTCTCCATGAGATCATCGAGTTCGAACGGTTTGTACATGTATTCGTCGGCGTTCGACCAGGTGGCGAGAAAATCTTCTCTTTCAGGACTGTCGACTTTTCGCGCGGTAAGGACGAGGATCCTGAACGGCTTGATCTTGCCCGCGTCCATTTCCTGTTTTAGTATGCGCGAGACCTCATAACCATTTTTCCCGGGCAGCATAATATCGAGCAGCATAAGATCATATTCGTTCCTGTGAGCTTTGCGCAAGGCATGAAGCCCGTCATATGCCACATCGACATTAAAACCTCTCAGTTCCAGACTGTATTTGACAGTCTCGACTATATCTTCATCATCCTCTACGATCAGGATCCTGTATTGATCCATCCCCTTTCTCCTTTCTAATCGATTTCGGCGACTTCATGAACCTTTACTTTTACGGCGTTATTGATCAGATCATCCGACTTCAACCCGTCAACCGGAAAGACCGACCACCCGATCCTCACTCTACCCGCTACTCCGTCATCGATGATCCGCAATCCTCCTTTACTTCCCGGTATGAAGAAAAGCGGATCGTCCTGGGAGTTTCCGTTGAGTGTCATAGCCAGTGCCGTATTCCGATCGACAGGCCACAGGAAGAGACCCCTGTCGTTGATATTCCCCTGTACCGGATAGATATCCGGTTGTATTGTCATCAGATCGGTAAGATCGAACCAGCATTCATCTGTTTCCTTGTACATATAGTAGACCACCGGATGATATCCCCTTGAGATACTTTCATCGATCTGTGAACGTGCCGCGTTTATCGATCTTACAGCTTCACCGGTCTTCCGGTCGGCTGGGATCGTCATGCTGATCGTGCTGCCGTCGCTTTCAAGATCCTCAAAACGCAGGCTTCCTCCATGTCTGGAAATGATCCTCCTGGCTATATACAATCCCAGGCCGCGCACGGGGCTTCTTTTCCCGTACCCGTCTATATTTTCACGGTTCAACTCGAGTATTACCTCTTCAGGTATTCCAGGACCTGTATCGATCATCCTTATCTCGGCATAACCCGGTCGATCGATAAGCCCGCAATCGAAACGTTCGTTATCCTTTTCTACCGACCTGACCCTGATGCTGACAGATCCGCCCGAGGGAACGTATTTAAGTGAATTCGAAAGGAGATTCTGAATGACCTGTTCGATCATCATCGGGTCGAAGACCAAAGTTTTCACCTTCTCCTCTACATCTATCGAGAAACTGATACCCTTCTTTTCCATTGAGGATAAGAATATCCTGCTTGCTTCTTCGAGAAAACTCTTCGTATCGGTCAGGACTGCTTCGACCGGGTGATCATTCAACCTGATCGATGATGAATCTACAAGCCCGTTTACCAGCAGATTAAGCCGGTCGATAGTACGGATCGCTGTCTGGATGAACCGGTCTTCAGTTTTGATTTCCTTCTCTTCCCTGTCACGGCCGGGATATCTGCCTGACTGGCTGTCAGCGATTATCTTCAAGGAGTTTCTCAGAGCCGCCATCGGCGTTCTCAATTCATGAGCAGTGACTGCCAGTATTTCCTCTCTTTCGAGTTCTTCTCTCTTATGCCCTGATATATCCCGGACCAGCAGAAGCCCTCCGACATCCTTTGACAGTTCGCGCAAATGGATCATATCGACTGATAGGCATCTGTCGCTTGATTCCGTGGCGCACAGTTCCCTGCTCTTGATATCGGCGCCTATAAGTTCGAACTCATTCCAGATACCGCTGAAATGAAATAGAGTCTTGTCATCCAGCGATCTGATCGATTCAGCCGGTTCGTCGCCAAGATCGAACAATGACGCGAATTCGCTGTTTGAACTGAGAATAAATCCATTGTGGGATATCAACGCGCAAGGGATAGTCAGTTCGCGGACAAGTTTGTCGAGGATGCCAAGCTGTCCTCCAAGTCTGTAGACGACAGGCCTTCGGGAATCCTCCCTGTCAGCCATATCCCTGAAGTACTCGATATCTTCCCTTACGAAAGCGTCATCTCTTATGCTGCCTAAGAAAAGAGTACCGGCGACATGTAGGTCTGACATCACGGGAACAAGGAAATAACTCTTTATCTTCGATTCTCCCACCAGATAAGCGATATTATTGTCATTACTTTTAAGATATATCTTTTCGAGGCATTCTCCGTTGTCCGTCAAACCGTTGGAGAACATCTGATGACTCTTGATCAGTTTTGCCTTGATTTCAGGGATCCTTGCGGACAATTCTCTGCTGGCAAGAAGGATATGCAGGTATGGATCTTTCCCACCGCTGTAATAAGCGCAGAATTCAGCACCTGTTCTGTCCATCATCTCTAACAGTATCTTCTTCATGACATCGCCGTCATCGACGCCCTGAAGTAGCTTTATTTTCATCTCTTCGCCTGGATGACTCGTATTATCTGAAAAGACCATGACCTTACCTGCAGATAAAACCCACTGTCAGCGTACCTATTCACTTGTGAATAAGGCAACTAACATGCCATAGAGGTATAAATAGGTCGAAGTGGAACAACAGGCCTGGCGAAATAATCCTTTTTACCGTCTATCTTATTATTTGATAATATGATAATTGTTACAAAATGGCTTCCTCGACAAGATCCGAGGAAATTTACACTGTCACGCGGCGATCGCCTGCCAGTCAGGTTGACAGAATTCTAACCATTAAGAGATTATTTCCGGCATTCAGAGAATTTTTTTCAGGGTCAGGTCCGATTGCTGCCGTATCCGGCGGGATATTTTTTTCTCCAAATATCAGCGTCTTCAATGATCTTATCGATTTCCGGATATCTTTTTTTCCACCCGAGTATTTCTTCCGCTTTTTCCGATGAGGCGACAAGGATCGCCGGATCGCCCGGTCTTCTCCCTCCCATCTTGAAAGGCACATCTTTTCCCGTGACCCTTGAAGCAGCGTTTATCACTTCGAGGACAGAAAACCCTCTTCCGTTACCCAGATTAAGGACTCCGGAATATCCTTCTACCAGCTTACCGAGCCCGAGAATATGAGCTGAAGCGAGATCCTTCACGTGAATGTAATCCCTGACGCATGTCCCGTCCGGAGTGGGGTAGTCATTACCAAAAACTGTCAGTTCGCCACGCCGACCGTACGCTGCATCGAGGACAAGAGGTATCAGATGCGTTTCCGGATCGTGGTCTTCTCCATGCAGCTCTGAAGCTCCTGCAGCATTGAAATATCTGAGTGACAGGGAATCGAGTCCCCACCCGAGGCGACAGTCATCAAGCAGCTTTTCAATCGCAAGTTTTGTGTTTCCATAAGTATTTACCGGGAGAAGACGGGATTCTTCCGTTATCCTGGAGACTTCAGGTTCACCGTAGACCGCGGCGGTCGACGAAAAAAGAAAGTGTCTTGTACCAGCATCCTTCATTGCCGATAGAAGGGATACCGCTCCGCACATATTATTATTCCAGTATTTCAGCGGATCGACCACTGATTCTCCGACCTGGGAAAAGGCCGCGAAATGACAGACAGCTTCGACCCCCTCCTTGAGGACCGAATGGACTGCTTCCGTATCAAGCAGATCGATCCTGTGAAACATGATTCGTTTATCGACAGCTTCGGCATGGCCGGTCGAAAGGTTATCGATGACTATGACCTCATGCCCCTCCTCGATCAGATATTCAGACACGATACTTCCGATATATCCAGCTCCTCCGGTTACCAGGATCTTCATCTAATCCTCCCGTCTGAATTTCGACAGGTACTCGCCGAGGTACCTGCCAGTCAAAGAACCCTTTGATTTTACGACAAGATCGACAGTTCCAGTGGCTACGATATTTCCTCCTTCTTCTCCCCCTCCGGGACCCATGTCGATAATATGGTCGGACCATAATATAAGATCCATGTTATGTTCTATTACTATGACAGAATGCCCCGCGTCGACAAGTTCGTCAAGGATTCGAAGTAACCTGGCTATATCACTGACATGGAGCCCTGTCGTCGGTTCATCCATTATGTACAGATTGTTCAATCCTTTTGATTCGGTCAGTTCCCTGGCGATCTTTATCCTCTGCGCCTCTCCCCCGGAAAGAGTGTTTGAAGGCTGGCCCAGTTTAAGGTACCCCAATCCGGTTTTTGAGAGGACCCAGAGCTTCTCTCCGAGATGGGGAAGCTCATCAAAGAACATGATAGCTTCATCGACCGTCATATCAAGGACATCACTGATATTCTTACCTTTGTACTCCACTTCGAGGGTATCCCTGTTATACCTGCGTCCCTCACACACCTCACACGGGACAAAAACGTCTGCCATGAAATGCATCTCTACTCTTCTATATCCCATACCCTGGCATTTTGAACATCGTCCACCCGTCTTGTTGAAACTGAATCTTCCCGGCTGATAACCTCGTAAAATCGATTTTCTCTGCGTCGCGAACAGTTCCCTGATATGGGAGAACCCTTTGATATAAGTCACCGGATTAGATCTTGGAGAGGACCCTATCGGTGACTGGTCTACAAGAAGTACTCTGTCTATCTTTCCGGAAAGTTCGAGTCTCTGGCGAGAATTGGAATGAGGCCTGCCCGATCTGGCGGAGAGAAGCCTGTACAGCACATCGACTATAAGCGTGCTTTTTCCGGAGCCTGAAACACCTGTAACAGCGACAAGGTTGCCAAGGGGAATATTGACTTGCAGATCCTTAAGATTGTGCATAGATATTCCGCTCAGCCCGATCTCTCCCCTGCTTTTTCTCCTGTCACCCGCTTTTTTCACCGGCCGTTCGACGTCATCGATGTTGAACAGATACTCCAGGGTCTTCGATTCTCCATGAGGAGTTTTCGCTGCTTCTGATATCGGACCGTTGAAAAGGACCCTGCCTCCTTCCCTACCAGGTCCGGGACCCAGGTCCACAAGATGGTCCGAGGCCATTATGATATCCGGATCATGTTCAACAACCAGGACGGTGTTTCCAAGATCTCTCAATTTTACCATCACATTGATCAATTTCTCATTATCGGCAGCATGCATCCCGACTGACGGTTCATCGAGGACATATAGCGTGTCGACCAGGTTGGCTCCCAGTGAATTTGCAAGATTTATCCTCTGCGCTTCGCCACCCGACAGTGTCTTCGTCAACCTGTCCAGAGAAAGGTATCCAAGCCCCACGTCTATCATAAACCCGAGCCTTGAATTCAGTTCGTAGACAATATCTTTCGACACTTCCTTTTCCAGCGGCGTAAATTCATGCCCGTTCAACACTGACAGGATCTTCGAAGGGATCAATGCCGCCAGATCACTTATTTTCCGCCCGCTGAACCGGACAAAACCCGCTTCTTTTCTGAGCCTGCTACCATGGCATGAACGGCACCTGCTTAATCCCATATATCTTCTGGTAAAGAACCTGTGACCTTTTTTGTAATTTTTCTCCTTCATTCTTTCCAGAAAAGGGATGACTCCTGAAAAAGCTTTCCCTCCATCGATGATCATGGATCTCGATTCATCTGAAAGGTCCCTCCAGGGAATATCTGTAGGAATATCGTTATCGAGACAAAATCCCATCATCTTGTTATGAAAGTGATCGAATCTCTCCCGGCTCCATGGGTCGACAGCTCTTTCCCTGAGTGATTTTTTATCGTCGGGGATTATAAGTTCTTCAGAAAAATCCATCTTATCCCCGAACCCTTTGCATTCTGGACATGCTCCATAAGGGCTGTTGAATGAAAACAGGATCGGGGTCAACTGTTCGAAATTCTTTCCGCATTCAGAGCAGGATGGAGCGGAACTGAATCTTCTGGTCCCATCCCCTTCCGCTTCGGCCACCTCTATTACACCATCATTCTCGCGGTATGCCGTCTCTATAGCCTCCGATATCCTTGTCCTGTTAGTCTCTGAAGCAACAAGCCTGTCGAGAAGAAGATCGGCCTTCCTTCCGTCGCAATGCAGCGGATCGATCTCTTCTATCCTGAAAAGTTCGCCACCAAGATACAACCTTGTAAATCCTCTTGAAGAAAGATAGGCGATCCTCGATTTCCACTTTGATGCGTCGATCATTTCACCGGGAACAAGGAGAAATATCCTTTTTCCATGAAAAGCACTCACGATCTCTCCGGCAGCTTCAGATGGCGACCATCTCCTGACCTCTAAACCGCATTCCGGGCAGACGGTCCTGCCGATCCTCGCGAAAAGAAGCCTGAGGTAATCATATATCTCTGTCGCGGTACCGACAGTCGACCTCGAACTGGTTACTGTGTTTCTCTGGCGGATAGCGATTGTGGGGCTAATTCCGGAGATCGAGTCCAGATCAGGCCTGTCGAGTTTCTCGATGAACTGGCGCGCATAGGTTGACAGAGATTCGATATATCGCCTCTGTCCCTCCGCATATATCGTATCGAATGCAAGAGAGGATTTCCCGGAACCTGAAACGCCCGTTATCGCGATGATCTTCCTGTGCGGAAGTTCAAGATCGATATTGTTCAGATTATGCTGCCGGGCTCCAGTTATAATGATCTTCTTCATGATCGGCTTTTACCCTCTGATAAATACAAACTTGGATTGTAACATCAATTGCCAATTTTTTCAATATCGTATATATTCGCTCACATGAACAATGAATCCCGTACTGCCAGAGAGATCGAAGCGCTTCGTTCCACCCTCCGCAAACTGAGAGGCGACGGAGGATGTCCGTGGGACAGGGAACAATCTCTCGATGATATCATCTCGTATCTTATCGATGAAGCTTATGAATTGCTTCACGCTGAAAAATCAGGTGATCCTGATCTTCTCGAAGAAGAATTCGGAGATGTGATATTTCTGATGATATTCATCCATGAACTGATCCTTGAGAAAAGAGAGATACCACTCGATGAAGTTATCTCCAGGGTCCATAAAAAGATCATTTCCAGGCATCCACACGTATTCGGATCAAGCAGCGCCTCCGATTGTGGAGAAAGTATCGCTGAGTGGGAAAGAATAAAAAGAAACGAGAAAAATAATAAAGGAGATTTTCCCCTTCTATCTGATATACCACCGGATCTTCCTCCGGTAAGAAAAGCTTTCTCAATACAGAAGAAGGCCGCTGGTATCGGATTCGACTGGCCGGATCACGGCGGTGTCATAGAAAAGCTTCATGAGGAGATCGAAGAACTTCAACTGGCGATAGAATCCGGTGATAAGAAGATGATAAAGGATGAGATCGGGGATATTTTCTTCACCACTGTCAATCTCGCGCGAAAACTCAACATCGATTCGGAAAGCGCTATTGCCGGATCTTCAGAGAAATTCATCAGAAGATTCACTGCTATGGAAAAGAGAGCGAAGGAAAATGGGCTTTCATTCGAATCAATGACACTGGAAGAACTGGAAGCGATCTGGCAAAAGTCAAAATAGAACTGCCGCGGACCTTATCAGCTCCGCGGCAGTTCCCCTTGATCGGCAGTTTCCCGCCCGTGTCCAGGCCAGGATCCTAATTCAACCTGTGGAACTCGATCCTTCTGTTTTCAGCCCTTCCCGCGGCGGTCTTGTTCGACGAGACAGGATCAGCTTCGCCGTAACCCTTCGCCAGCACCCTGTCTGCCATTATGCCTGAATTAATAAGATAATGCTTAACCGATTCCGCCCGTTTCTCCGAGAGCCGTAGATTTGTCTCCCAGCTTCCGACGCTGTCCGTATATCCCCGGACCTCGACCTTGACCTCCGGATATGCCATCAGAGATTTGACGACCTGGTCAAGAACCGCGTACGAATCGGGGGTCAGTGAAGCAGAACCGCTTTCAAAATTTACTCCTCGTAGAATGAATTTTGCCTCAATAGGACGTTCATCCGGACATCCATCCTCATCCATATAGCCATTAAATGTTTCCGTCTCCATCGGACACTGATCGTTTACGTCGAGTATCCCGTCGAGATCGTTATCAAGATCGGGACATCCATCCTCGTCCTGGAATCCATCAAGGTCCTCAGGTTTTAACGGACACTTGTCCTGATCATCGGCTACACCATCATTATCTGAATCCTGTATGATATCGGGACATCCATCGCTGTCCTCAAAACCATCGAAATCTTCCGGTTCGCTTGGACACCTGTCTTCTATGTCAGGGATCCCGTCACCGTCGTTATCGAGATCGGGACATCCATCCTCATCTTCGAATCCATCGAAATCCTCAGCCAGATCGGGACATTGATCGACCTGGTCCTGGATACCATCGGCATCGTTATCAAGGTCGGGACATCCGTCATCATCCTCGAAACCGTCGAAATCCTCAGGCTGATCGGCACATTTGTCGACTTTATCCTCTATTCCGTCCTTGTCGCTATCCTGCGCAAGAACGAACCCGCCGACTGAGAAACCGAGATAGGCCATCCAGTCAGGTGGATCGGATATCGGCCAGTTGTCCTCTGAATTGAGATTGATATCTATTCCCGCCAGGATACCGGCACCCTTGGGAGTGACGTATGATATTCCCGGAGTGATCGTATAGATATTCTTGTTAGTGTATATTGCGCCATACCCATCTTCATAGTCCGCCTTGAGGAATTCATCCCACGAGAATTCAACGAATAATCTCGTGTCTTTCAGAATGAACTCGACACCGGTCCCGAACTGGAAGAGATCGTTGAAATTATCGGAAGCTCCCTCGGGGACGGCTGGATATGCCGGAGGGTAGAATCCACTGATATTGGGATTATCGGTATTTAATATTCCATACCCGTTCGCTTCATTCCTGTTGAACTGATAGCCGAGGTTGATGTGCAGTTTGGTTGGGACAAAGCTCTCAATATCGGTCAGATCCAGAGTAAAAAGGCCTTTTATCCCGAAATCTATCTCATCGGTCGTAAAATTCCTTTCCTTGTTTCCTGTCGGGAAATTCACCGCGGCGAGCAGACCCATCCTGAATCTATCGGTCGGCATCGGCATGCAAAGTTTCCCAAGAAGCTTTGTGTCTCCAAGCCCTCCTCGGTAGAGCGTCTCGAACGATGAATTTGAAAATTCATCCGGGACGACCATGATCCAGTTTCGCACATCAAGTGACGCGGCCAGTTCGACATAGTCGCTAAGCCCCAGAGTCAGAACTGCTTTTGACACGAAGAAATTATAATTGACTTCGGGATCTGTTCCAGTGGCGCTGTAATAATAGCTCCCCGGAGTCGGCATCAGGGTCACTCCATACCTTCTGTAGTATGACGAACCGAAGCTGAAGACGAGCTTACCCTTTCCAACCGTACCGGCTTCATGCACCTTAAGAAGCCCGGCTGTTCCATCCCACGATGCCTGAGCATTTACCACTCCGGCAAAAAATGTTACAATTGCCAGAATCAGAAACAAACGCAAAACTGTCCTCATTATCGACCTCCTGAACGATTTACGAACGGACCTTTCGAGAATATCAGGCTACTCATCCTGTTGATTATCGGCCGCTTCTCCAGCAGCATCTTCATGTTCTTTATTTGATGCCGTATCTTCTTTTGTTTCTTTGGTCTTACCTTCCTCCATATCTAATTCGGATCCTTCGTCCGGACGGTTACTTTCATCTACATAATTCATCCTCAGATCGAGAAGAATATTTTCTATCATCTTCTTTTCACTGTCTTTAAGATTACCTTCCGTTTTCTTCTGGATCATGCCTATCATGTCTATTGTTATTTTTGCCTGTTGCAAATCCCTTTCCACTTTTCCACTTATCGGATTCATAAGCTTGCCAAGCTGTTGCAGGGCGAGTGCCTGGAACATCGCCAGAAGTTGATGAAACAGGAATTCGTCAACCGAATTTCCATCATTATCGGTCATATTTTCAGTATCACTCAATTCGATCCCCCCTTTCGTCATCTGACTATAGATTTTAAAAATTTAAAGTGTCAATAAAAATCATTCTAAAAAAAGGCCGGATCACCTGGTGGTCCGGCCTTTCGATTGATCAACTATAATGATTGTCTAGTCCACGCCGCGCTCGGACGCGAACCATATCATTTTCGCTTCTTCCTCTGTCGATGCATTAATATACCCATGCGGCTGGCTCGCGATATAGTATATGCTGTCGCCTTCTTTTAATTCGTATCTTTCATTATCTATCATGAATATGACGTTTCCTTTAAGTACAAGCGACGATTCATCGCAATTATGCTCATGGAGACTGAACTCCGTCTTTTCCGACGGCGCAAGGGTGATCAGCTGGGCATTGATCTTCCCGCTTGGGATGGAATTGGTCAGCATCTCAACAACACCCTCGGCCCTGCCAAGAGTCATTTTCTGCCTGTCCTCAAGAGAAACAAAGGATACGTCTTCGAGTTCCTCATCTTCGATAAAATAGGCCGGATCCTTCCCCAGGGCATTGGCGATCCGCAAAAGGGCCCCGATAGTCGGAGATGTCTTTCCTCTTTCGATTTCTGAAATATGTGTAGCCGAGATATTGGCTTTTGCCTCGACATTCTTCAAAGTCATATGCATCTGTTCCCTGATCTTCTTGATCCTGCGTCCTATTTCTTCCTTCGTGATCATCTATTCAACTCCTTTGAACGTCACCGGATATATTTACAGGCTGTAAGGGGGCATCGTCACCCATATAGCTCGACACTTCGCGTCACCGATATTTCTCATCGCGTGAGGTTTATTCGCCTTATAGTGAATACTGTCTCCCTCTTTAAGAATAAACCTCTCATCACCGATAATGATCTCCATCACGCCTTTCGTCACCAGAGCGAATTCTTCGCCATCATGAGTACTTGTCTCCTCTGGCCTGGCTATCCCGGGGTCCAGTTCGACTTCAAGGAAAGAGATCACCGGATTGGGAAGGTCCTGTGTCAGGGAGTGATAGGTCGCGCCCCAGTCGATAAACTGCATTTTTTTTCTTTTACTTTTATTGACGACTGATACCTTTCGAAGGTTTTTTTTCTCCACAAAATAGGCCACATCAGTCCCCATCGCCTTCGCGATCTTGGAAAGGGCACCCACAGTAGGAGATGTCATGCCGCGTTCGATCTCTGATACGTGAGTTGCGGAGACCTCGGCTTTTAATTCTATATCCTTAAGCGTCAGACCTTTTGCCAGTCTGAAATTCTTTATACGCGAACCTATTTCATTCTTGCGTTCCATCCAGACCATCCCTGTTTTTTTAATCAACCATATGCAAACAAGTAAGTTACTATGGCAATTCTTTGATGTGCATCGAAATTCGACTTAATATAATGAATTAAAACTGAAAATACAAACTTTATGAAAAATATATATTAAAATATCGTTCCATTTCAGCACTTATCTCTTAAAGTTCTTCTTATTAGGGGAAAATTACTCTAATTGAACAGAATTAATAAGAAATAGAACAATTCGATATATCTGACGACTTGTTGATCGCTTAGGGTCAGTAACATCTAGACCCAGGAAGACCAATAAGTTATATTCGAAGGCGTATCGGTGAAAAACACACCCGGAGAGTCCCAGGATGACAGAGGAATTAAAAGATCGAGATGCCCCCAAGATCCTTGTGATCAGGTTCAGCTCGCTTGGCGACCTGATCCTTCTTGACCCTATGCTTAAAGAGATCAAAAGAGGGTATCCACGCGCGAGGATAGATCTCGTCACGAAGAGGGAATATTCCATCCTTTTTGCCCCGTCACCGGCGATAACCGATATCCATCTCCTTGAAGGACCTGGACTGGGAAACCTCTATTCCCTTTTCAGACGGTTAAGGAATGAAAAATACGATATCATCGTAGATGCCCATAACGTGATACGAAGCATCATTCTCTCGTTTTTCCTGCTGGCAGGGAAAAAGGTAAGAATAAAAAAACACCACGCGAAAAAGGTCCTCCTCATCAAAGGCAAACAGAATCTTTACTCATCGTCAATTCATATAAAGGATCAATATCTCGACCTTGCAAAGGAACTCGGGATCGATCTTTCGGGGAAGGAACACTTTCTTTCTCTTCCGGACGAGGCGATCAGGATATCTGATGATTTGATTGAAGCTTCAACAGTATCAGGGACGATTCCCGTTGCGATAGCTCCAGGCGCAAGATGGGATACGAAAAGGTGGCCCGTCGAGTATTTTTCCGAACTCGCCTCAAGACTCGATGGGAAAGGGTATGGAATCATACTTATCGGAGACGGGTCGGAATCGCCACTGTGCGGCAGGATCGCGCGATCCATAGGCAAAGTCCTTGATTCCTCCGGACGGCTCAGTGTCCTTGAGACAGCGGCACTGCTGAAGCGATGCGCTCTTCTGGTAACAAATGATTCCGCGCCTCTCCATCTGGCGGAAAGCGTGGGTACTCCCGTGGTGGCACTTTTCGGCCCTACGGTAAAGGAATTCGGATTCTACCCCCGAATGGAAAAAAGCAGGGCACTCGAGACAGATCTTGATTGCAGGCCCTGTTCGAGAAATGGTTCTGTGATATGTAAATTCGGGACGATCGAATGCCTGCGAAAGATCCAGGTGGAAGAAGTCTTTGTCGCGGCGATCGACGTGATCGAAGGATCCCGGGTCGGCGGAAAAGAAAAGGAAATAGGCTCGTGAAGACGATCCTGGCCATCTATAATGCCTTTCTCCCCCTTGCCCTGGCGCTGTCCAGGCCTGTCGCTCTGTTCAACAATAAAACCGCCAGAACGATAGAGGCAAGAAAGGGTATCAAAAAACGCTGGCTTGAAAAATCGGCCAAAGTTGACAGGAAAAGGCCCTTGATCTGGATCCACGTCTCATCTGTCGGAGAGTTCCTTCAAATAAGGCCGATCCTCGATATTCTTGAATCAGGGCCCGAACCGGCCTGCCAGGTCGCCCTGACTTTTTATTCTCCATCGGGATATGAGTATTATAACAAATCTGACCGGGCGGCAAAGAACAGGTCTATAATATTCACCGATTACCTCCCGTTCGATACTTTGGGTAACGCCATGTTCTGTCTCGACCTGCTCCGTCCCGATCTTGTCATCTATGTCAAATATGATCTATGGCCAAATCTGGTCGCTGAATCATCACGAAGGAAAATACCACAACTCCTCCTTTCGGTGGATTTTGCCTCACGCGAAAAAAACCTGTCTGGAATCAGGGGCATGCTTTACCGCGGGCTTTTTTCGATGATGAAGGCGATCACCTCGGTATCATCCACCGACGCGGTACTTTTGAAGGCACGCCTGGGGTCTGACGTAAAGATCGTAACTACAGGCGACATAAGATTCGATCAGGTAGTATCGAGGATAGAAAACTCAAAAGTATCCCTTCCGGAATTTCTGACTGTGCCGAGAAGCAGATACATCATAGCGGGAAGCACCTGGCCGAAGGATGAGGAACTCGTCATTTCTGCTTTCAGTAGACTTTTAGATGAATTTGACGATATCAGGCTTATCATAGCTCCCCACGAGACTGATGAGACAAGGTTGAAAGAAGTAGAAGAGACGCTGGAAAGGCAAGCTGTCAGTCATCAGCGATTATCGGGATCGATTCCGGATGCTGAACCTCTGGCCAGAGCGATAATCGTCGATGGACTGGGATTCCTCGCTGAACTCTATGGCGCCGGAGTCATAGCCTACGTGGGGGGAAGTTGGACGACAGGCGTCCACAATATTCTGGAACCGGCTGTCTGGGGATTACCTGTCTTCTTTGGGCCGAGGATCGGAAATGCCTGGGAAGCGGGCCGTCTGATAGAACTCGGAGCAGCTTTCATCGTAACCGATACTGACGATCTTTCCAGCCGGATCGCCAGCATGCTCCGGGAACCTGATCGTATGGAAGAAGCCGGGAAGAGGGCGGAGACTTATATCAGGAATAATACCGGGGCTTCCTCCAGATGCTCGGAGCTGATCAGAGGATTCATCCAGGACAGATAAAGACGGGTAAAATGACCCTGATCGAGCCCATACTTCCGCGACTCCTCGCGGGTGACTATTCCATAGCTATTTTCCCGTTGTTGACGAGGACTTTTATCAGACCTTGTTTCTTTTTACTCTGAGGATAATAGATCACCATATCGGAATATCCATTCTCGTCAAGATCCAGGCAAAGCAGTTCGCCGAATGCCGGTACGTCCAGTTTCAAAACCGGTTTTCCCGAGAAGATCCTATCCTTGTCCCCTGAAACACCGAGGAATATCGACAACTCATCTTCTCCCGTACCGAATACAAAATCTATTTTCCTGTCACCGTTGAAATCCCCCCTGAGGCTTACCGCCTGGACATCGGTTTCTCCCGAAAAATCTATCTTGAATTTTACTTCTTTTGAAAAATCGGGCCGGTCCGAATACCGGCCGTCTTCATGAAGAAGAAAGATATTGAAATTTATAGGTACGGATTTTGTCAGGAGAAACCTGACTATTGAGGCTATACTGATTTTAATCGAAGGAAGGATCATATCAAGCTGTCCATCTCCGTTGACATCGCGGACAATAGTCCTTTCGGACGCGGTCCCTTCCGATATGATCACCTGGTCCGGCTTTTCCGAAAACCCATTCGCGCCGCCGTAAAATATGTTTATGGCGCAACGAAAATTGGATAATCCCCTTGAGGACTGCTTTGTAACGATGGCGTCGGCATAACCGTCATTGTTCAGATCCTGGATCACTGTTTCCGCGAACGCGGTATCCTCGATCTTTTCTTTCTGGGTCCTTACATCGAACATGACATCGGCAAATGGATCTCGCGAAAAAGATCCGGCCCCGTCCTGAAGATAGGTGATTATCCGGTCTCCTTTAATCGCTATGAGATCTTTAGTCCCATCCGAGTTATAATCGATTATCCTCGTTACCGGAAAACTAAAACTCGCTATCAGGCCGGGAATCAGTTGTTCGTCATCGACGATCCTTCCAGCTGTCATATAGGTCGTCAGTTCCACCGACAATTCGTTTTTTCGTTCGTACCTGTGCAATGAATCGGGAGTGAATATCGATAATCCGCCAAACTGAAAGATTCCTATCTCCTCTATCCCGTCGTCATTCCAGTCCCTGATAAAATCAATAAGGGGAATGTTTCTTTTTGAAGGGAACAGAGTCAATCCTTCCGAATCGAACAGTTTTTGAGGATCGGTGCTGAATATCCTCTCCTCCATCGCGTAAAAAAATACACCTTCCCTTGTAAGAAAACAGATCTCCTTACTGAGATCTCCCTGGACATCTCCGATATCCATTATCACCGCGAGTGTATCGATCTCCCAGGACTGATCCGCTGCCGTGGAAAAATCACCACCCTCGCGCTGCCAGAATATCGATATCCATCGTGTCTCTTCCGGCTGCAATCCTTTTCTATGAACGATAAGGATATCCTTCAATCCATCATGGTCCAGATCGATCGCTTCCAGGTCAAGCAGCTTGTCTGCGACACTCAACGTCGAGATGCTGAACGCTTCGCTCTCCTGAGCGCTGGCTGGACAGTCTGACCACGACAGGATAAAGATGAACAACAGAACCGGAATAAAAACCACATTGGGATCTTTCATGACGGTTGATCTTATGATTGACATGTCTTTCAGTTACTCCCCTTATACGTGTTTAAAAAGTGATCTCTTTTTTATTTATTACGTACTGTCCCGATGCCGCGAACAGCACGAGATACGCCATGGCGCATGTTATGTTCTGCCAGATAAAAGTATTCCACCGATATGGGACCGGCAATCCTTTCGACATAACCTTCATCTGTTCGAAAGGAGCCGTGAGAGAGTTGCTCAGAAGAAAAGGCCCTGCCTGTTGATAGATCGAGATAATACTCATAAAGAAAGCAAGCATTACCGTCACGGCGATCGCGCTGCCTGGTCTTAGAAAGAGAGAAGCGACGAATGCTGTCACAACAACAAGAGAGATAAGGGACAGGATCGTCAGTAATGAGGCCATGACGTAACGCGCGGCCAGAGAGGAGACTGAATGCACAAGATAATCTTTTTCCATGAGGCTTGAGAAACCGTATTTAAAGTACGCCAGCAGCGTTATGGTGGCAAGCGCTATCAGAAACAGTAGGGATGAAGCCGCCGATACGGTGACAAGTTTTCCGGCATACCACGAACTTCGACTTGCCGGCCTGACCCAGGCCGCTTTGACGGTTCCCATGGCGAACTCGCCTGAGATCTGAAACGACGTTATTATGATCGTCAACAGGGCGATAATATTGATCATCCACCCTATCGACGACGAGGCAAGATAAAACCCGCTGGTTATCCCTATCCAGTCCCTCTGCGTGGCAAAATCCACGGAAAAGAATATTATTGCTGAAAGAATGATTATGCCTGCCGGCAGCAACAGCGTCGATCTGCGCCTGGACAATTTGTATTTTTCCGCCGAAATTATATTTCCTGTCTCACTCATCATTACCTGTCATCCCTGTCAAACGGAAGAATATCTCTTCAAGCGACTCCCTTTTCTCCAATATCTGCCTGACTTCCATACCGCCACCGATCAGGACCCTGTTAATCTCGGGCGGGGAGATACCACCCGTGTCTATCCTTACCCTGCCTGCCCCGAGGTGCTCGACTCCTTTTATCCCTGGCGATCGCAGAAGGATCTCTTTAGCCTCCGCCGCATTATTGACGGTGACTTCAAGATAAGGCTCAGCCCTGGATAGTTCCCCGACCGATCCTGCGGCTATTATTTCTCCCTTGTTGATGATCGTGATCTTTTCGCAGATCTGATCGACCTCTTCCATCCTGTGTGAAGAAAGAAAGACCGCGCACTTATTATCATAGGCAAGCCTTGGTATCAACTTTCTTATATCGGCTATTCCTGACGGGTCAAGGCCATTGGTCGGTTCGTCAAGCAGGAGCAGCCCGGGATCATCCATAAGAGCAGCGGCTATACCGAGTCTTCTTTTCATACCCCACGAATAACCGCCTACCTTTCTTTTTGCAGCATTATCAAGTCCGACCATGCAGAGCAGATCCCTGATCTTCCTGTCGTCTCGTTTTCCCGACCATCTGGCGAAGACTTCGAGATTCTCTTCCCCGGTCAGATATGGATAATATGCCGGCGAATCAAGGAGTACTCCAAGATGCTTCATCGCTCGGCTCGCGCCATCATGAAGATCGATACCGCACAACCTTATAGATCCTGAAGTCGGAGAGAGAAGTCCGCTGATCAGTTTGAAAGTCGTGGTCTTTCCCGCGCCATTGGGCCCTAGAAAACCGTAAACGCCCGCTCCATCAAGGGTCAGATCGATTCCCCCAAGCGCCTGAACATCTCCGAAATTCTTGCGAAGCTGTCTTATCGAAAGTATTGGCACATCATTATTGTTCATATTCAGAACGACCTGTTGAATCTGATGATATATCTTGGATCGAGCTTGTCAGCATCCAGATCCTGGGCGATATAAAATCCTATGTATGGAAGGAATGATTCGCCTGAGAAACCTATACCAGCGGTCTTTTTCCATTTTGCGAACGGTATGTCGAGGAACTGGAAAGGGGCTTCGGCATTGACTGAGTTTGCAAGCAGACCTATATCCGAGAACAGAAGAAGATCCCACCTGGAATAGATCATTTTAAAGACTGGAACCTCCGGAAGGGGTCTCCTGGCTTCGACAGAGAAGAGAGACATCCTGTCTCCTCTGTCAGTCTCAAATGGACGATCTGACAGCCCGCGTACGCCGCCATATCCGTTCAACGACCTGTAAAGCTGTCGAGGCAGTTTCGTAAAGGATGAAAAGAACCTCCCTCTCAAATCGAGTCTCGTGTCGAACGGCAGGTAATTATATCGTCTGACATCTATTTCGAATGCCGAGTATGAAAAATCGCCCGGACCGTCCGCGATCCCCTTTTCAAACCAAATTCTCGCCAGCCAGGAATTCTCCCTCCAGACTTCTTCTCCCCTGTTGTCGAATTCGACTGTCCCCGAAACGGCAAGTCTCTTCCCTTCGTCAATTTCAGGATTTACCCTGTACTTGTTTGTCGGATAGAGGACGGACTGCTGCGGATTTGCCGCGAGAGAACTTTCATTCTGATATGAGACAAGGGCTTTCACGGTCAGATCCTCTGAATATTTGAATCTCAATCCCACCTCTCCCCCATCACTTCCCCGGTAATCAAAGAAATCGTCGCCCGTCATCAGCATGATAAAACTGTTCTCCCTGTCGGAAAGCATCCAGTTGTCATTTGACCAGGGCCTGCTGAAAGCATGCAGAACAATATCGAATCTTCTCCCGGCAACCGGTATCCAATACTCCCCGTCGAAAGCGATAAGATTCGTCGATCGTTTGAAAGGGGAAATGCTGACCCACGCTTTCCCTTTGACATATGGATCCCTGTGCAGGTCATTTTCCCTTTTGATCCCGATTCCGAATGAAAGATATCCCACTCTACCGGATGATTCACCGGCAAAGGCGAGCTTCGTCCGCACTGCTTTCGGATCGGTATATTTTATGAATCTTACTATCCCTTCTTCTTCGAAAAGCAGGTCATCGAGCTTTGATTCCGATCTGTACGAACTTATCTCTCCCGTTATTACAGCTTCATGCGAACTGTATTCATCGCTGTTTACTAGCCTTACTTTTCCCTCGATAATCGCTTTTCCCGTGAGGATCAATCTGCCGTTGATGATCCACGCGTCCCCCCGCAGGATCCCTCCATCCTGTATATCGAGAGATCCGGCGATCACTACAACAGGACCGTCGACGGTCTGACCCTCGACTATCATGCAGCCTCCGTAATAGACTGTCCTTGGACTGAAATCGAGAATATCTGTCAATTCATCCGGGGTAAGTTTATCCGGTTTATTTTCAGCAAATGCCAGACCGGCTCCGGAGACCAGCAGGCTCACTGTCAGTAACAGCACATTTATTCTCATTAAATCCTCTGTTCTATAACTGCCAGATCGGTATTAAACTGAATACGCCGATCGGAATCGATTAGTTCCGACAATACAGTGATTTTCATTCATTGTCAGTGATAATTCACGAAAAACAGCAGAGCAGCGCAAAAATAAACCGGAGCCCTATAAACCGGCCGATCACCCGGCCGCTGAGCCGGCCGGGTGAATGGAGAATCGTTGATCTTATTCAGACGCCCCGGTATCTATCTGAGAAGCACCATCTTTCTCGTCTTTACAAACTGTTGAGCGTCCATGCGGTAGAAATAGACTCCTGACGAAAGATTGTGCCCGTTCCTGTCCTTTCCATCCCAGGTGAGGATCTGTCTGCCTTTATCGAAGATCCTGTCGGCAATGGTCCTTACAAGCTGACCGTTCGCATTGTACACTGATATTCTCACCTTTGTCCTGATCGGGATATCGAATTGTATCGTCGTTCCGGGATTGAAAGGGTTCGGAATGTTCTGGGCAAGAGCATACCGGTCGATATCAGGGATATCCTGCGAACCGGTCACTACGGTAGTGCTGAAATCCTCATCTGAATCATCGTGACCGGCAAGTCCGGCAGCATCCCTCGCTATGACCCTCAACCTTGATTCAGAAGAAGCACTGTCGGGCACAGTCCATTCGAACGATCCATCGTTACTCTCTCCTTCAGCCACGATCTCATCATATGTCTCGCCGCTGTCGTATGACCGCAGGATATCTATCGACGTGACTCCCGTGTTATCTGAAGCCGACCAGGTTATCTCGAACATCTCTCCACCCTCAAGCTCAACTTCCCCCACAGGCGAGGTCAGAGTGACATCAGGCCTTTCCATGTCCGGCCATTCATCGACCAGCCATTCGAGGCTCCGGTGCATTATAGAGTCTCGCATCGCGCTCGTATTTACCGCTTCCAGGCCAAAGGCCAGATAAACGATCCTGTGGCTCCCGTCAAATCTGATCGCTCCTTCCACTCCCGGCGAATATTCAAAGACCGCCGTGGCGCCGGACCTTGGATTGATCTCACTCGGATAATCCTGGTTTCCGGTCCCATCGCCCCCTCCGATATCAAAAGAAAGCCCCCCACCCACCGGGTCGCCCGGAAGTCCCGTCAGCGACCTGTATCCGGAATCATCCCAGATATAATCAGAATGAAGATAGGTGTTATAGAACTGTATCTCGTTCACGTACCCTTCATAATTCAGCTGCCATCCGATATCCTGGCCGGTTATCAGGAGCCTTCCTCCCATGCTGAGATAAGTCGAGAGCGTCGTCCTGTTCTCCGCTTCGATATCACCGCCTGTTCCCGTCATCCAGACCACCGCGGAATACCCTGCGAGATCGATATATCCTGGAAATCCCTCTTCGTTTTCAGACCAGATATCATACACATATCCGTTATTTGAAAGGGAGTTCTCCAGATAATCATCATATGTCGCTCCGTCATCGTCATCGACTAAAAGGATCGGGCAATCTCCTATCCTCAATTCGAAAGTATCGCTGCGGGTATACGCCCCTCCATCGGCGGTTATATCAAGGACAAACTCGATGACACTTCCGGGAGCGGCGAACTGACTGACAGAAAATTCAAAAGGAGGAGAGCCGAAAGACAGATCTCCCGGATCCATATCCGGATATGAACTGCTCCCCTGGATGACCTCTATCATATCATCATCTGTCGAAAGAGTCGCCGTGATCCCCGTCCTGACCGGGGAGATGATATCTGAAAGAAGGTTTACGGAGATATCGATCGATTCGCCCGGATCGCATCGCCCGTCTCCGTCTCCCGAGGAATCATCGATCGCTGAACTGTCATATGATATCTGATCACCGGGGTTGTAGTATAGAAGCTGCGTAGCATATCCGACCCGGCATGATCCGTATTTTATCCAGAAAAATCCATCAAGGCCCCAATCCGGTCCCCAGCTGTTCTTGATCAACCAGGCTCCCTCACCACTGCACATCGCGTCATCCCAGCCTATTATTACTACGGCGTGGTTGATCGGCCCCTCATCGGCATGCTCGTAGCACCCTCCTCCATAACTCTTGAAATCGTTATAGACGGTAAATGTAGTGGCGACAGGGGAGATCATGACCGCCTGTTTGATCGCGTCGACATCATCAGGTATATCGATCCATTCCCCGCAGGTAGCTATCTTTGAGCAGAGATAGTCGACGCATGTGACCGTATCGCTTGCCTGGTAAGGCATGCACGTCTCATCAACTGCTCCGTTCTCCCTTATATAACTCCACGCCCATGAATACCATCCACCGTCGCACCCGGTACCTCCAGTCACGCATGAGAGGACCTGCTGCTCGGAAAGATCATATTCATAAGCTTCATTCTGCAGCAAAATCGCTTCAAGCACTCCGATAGCGGCGAAATCCCAGCAACTTCCGCATGATGCCTGATTTTTTACTGACGATACCATACCGGCATCGCGCCAGTCCCAGGAGGGAGGAGCCATCGTTCCTCTCAATCTGCCTGGCAGAGAAGACGATAATCGATCGAAACGCTTCTCTACGTCGGGAGGAACCGTCGTCCCGCATAATGAAAGAAATTCTTCTTCGGTAAGATCGGTAAGAGGAGTCCTTTTTGCGATCCAGTCATACCCCATGGCATCGATCTTTTCCTGCAGGGCTCTTATCTTCAGATCATCCTCACCCGCCGTGATCGAATCACTGGGATAGATCAAAGAAAAAGATACGACCACCGCCGCAAGAAACATCAGATTAAAAATCCGTCTCATCCTTACCTCCTTGAGGCGCAAGAACACGCTTTAATTATACAGGTTAATTTGATGTTAATCAACAAGATAACTTTATAATACCCTTCCCCCGTCGATCTGCCCTCTTTCACCTGAGGGGAGTTCCCGCAGCCTGGAAATTGACAATTCGGGTCAGATCAGCCTTTTTTATTCCTTGCGCGAGTTTCCCCACACTCACCTTTCCTTGTCAATCCTATCAGGATCTTCCCGATAGATGTATTGTCGATTATACCGCCGAACAGCTCCGATCCAGGTCCTGTCGCGAAAAGCGCGACCATCGTTCCTGTATGATCGTCCGTAGAAAAAGAAGCTTCGGTTATCTTCTTTTCATCGATCGAACCGTCATTCAGCGCTAAACCGCCCGTCTCATGATCGGCGGTAACAACAACCAAGGTCCTTCCATTATCTGCCGCGAAATCGACACCCGCTCCGACAGCGTCATCAAAATCGATCGTTTCCGATATTATCCCGCCGAGGTTATTGTCATGTCCTTCCCAGTCTATCTGCGAACCTTCGACCATCAGAATAAAACCGTCCGGGTCCCGCGAAAGGATCCTGATCGCTTTTTCCGTCATCTGCGTCAGTGATATTTCCCTTTGCGAAACGGTTCCCGAATGTCCCATTGTCAATAAAGCCGCGGCGCCCCGGGTATCACCAAGCTTTCTGAACTCTTCCGGCGTAAGCGCGATATCAAGCCTCTCTCGAAGTCTCGCGATAAGATCCTTCTCGTCTCTCCTCATGCTGCCCTCTACTGATTCCGGCATGAACCAGGCTGCTCCTCCTCCAAAAAGAATATCGATATCAGAATCGGCTATCTGTTCTGCGATCGAACAATTATCCCCCCTGTCCTTTACGTGAGATACGAAGACCGCCGGAGTGGCATGAGTCACCGATGAAGTGACTACAAGACCCGTTGATTTCTTCATTCCCGAAGCATATTCGAAGAGAGTCTTATACTTCCTGCCGTCCGGCGAGACAGAGACCATCCCGTTGAGAGTTTTTTCACCGGTCGACAGGGCTGTTCCGCTTGCTGCCGAATCGGTGACGAAACCACTATCGGGATGTGTCGTCACCAGGGCGCAATGACGCAGCCTTTCCATATGAAGAGTGCCCCGGATTGTCTTCGCCGCTGTAATATGGGAGACCCCCATGCCGTCGCCGATAAAGATGATAATATTCAGGGGAAGAGATTCATCTTCTGCCGGATCTGCCGGGACGGGCCGCGAGCAACTCACCACACAGAACGTTACGATAAAAACGAGGAGCAGAAGATTCGTCCATTGCCTTTTTTTCATTTTCGTTTCTCCCTTTCCTGTATCAGGATCTTGACCGGCCGAAATCATTTACGTTGAAGGTCCATCCCCCCGTTTCCGTGGTCAGGCATCTACAGTCAGGAACGGCCTTTGACATGAAAAATATCGGTTTTTTTATTTAAGATCCGGATCGTAATGAACAAGACTGTTCCGAATAAAAAAATCGCTCTCCAGAAAGGTGCTGGAGCTACTTTGCCTTCAATCATGAATCTCGAACTAGATTCAAGGATTGTAAAGACCGTTATTATTCCGTAGAATCCCAGATACTCTTTTTTAATGACTTTGGAAAGGCAGAATGAGAGCTCGGGTCTTTTCCAGTTTTTAAATCGTGGGACGAAAGCCGGAGTCCTGGCAGCCCACTCTTCATATTCGCTGCCGAACTTCTTTCTAAGAAACTCCTCCTCGGCAAACATGATCCTTTCATAATATAACCAAAAAAAGAGAGCCGTGATTACAACTACCCACCAGATATGTATAAAAAGGGCGGCCCCTGACCATATTAAAAAATTTCCGAGATAAAGAGGATGCCTGACCAGTGAATATGCTCCCGTCCTGTTAAGTACCTCCGCGACCTGTGAAGCCCTGTTCCTTCCGGATGTCCCCGATGGTGTATGCCCTACCGCGTAAACACGTACGGCGAGTCCGAGAAGAGAAATGGCAAATACCGCGAGTTCCCACGTCAGCGAGATGAAAAACCGATTCCTGCTGAAATCCTTCGAAGTCATGCAGAATATGATAAGAATAATAAGCAGAAGCGGAAGGTAACTCCTCCATCTGAAGAGCCACTGACCGGAACTGATGAACTCCTCTTTCAGCGCCAAGACTTCTCCTTTCATATGACAATCCGCTTCAATATCGTCGCTTCTTCCGGCCTTTGCCAGTCTCCTTTTATCGTTCCACGATCATTTTTCTCCGAAATTCCACGCGCGGCATCTGCCCTTCCTTACAACAACGGAAGGAACTTTTGAACAATCGACGATCGTCGATGGAAGATCGGATCTTCTTCCTCTCATTGAAATATATATATCAAGTCCTCTGAATTCCTTCCTTATATCGGCGATCCTTCTGAGAGGAGGCCTCCCGCTTCTGTTTACGCTGGTCGATACTATCGTCTCGCCAAGAATTCTTATCAGTTGCCGCAACGGACCGAGAGAGGGAACCCTGACCGCGACTTTGCCTTTTGGAGATAAAAGAGGAATGACTTTGCTGCCTGCCGGCAAGACGGCGGTTAGAGGCGCCGGCCATATTTCGTCAAGCCTGCCCCTGTAATCATCAGGCCACTCGGAAACGACCTCGTCCACCATCGATATATCGGAAGCGAGAAGAATGAACCCTGTTTCACCCTTTCTCCCTTTTAAATCTATTATTTTTTCTATAGCAGCGATATCTGACGCAAGACAATGCAAGCCGTAAAGTGTGTCCGTGGGCAGGACGGCGATCCCGCCGGATCGCATGACACGTACCGCTTCGCCAATCAAGCCGGGACTGAAACTGCCGGTCACTTTCTCTTCCATGAATCACGCAGTCTATTCAATCCGTCTTTATACTTCTCATCTCCGACCGCAAGGATCTCTGCGGCAAGGATAGCGGCGTTTTTTGCCCCCGCCCTGCCGATAGCGACTGTAGCGACCGGTATTCCGGGAGGCATCTGGACAATCGAGAGCAACGCGTCGATCCCGTCGGGAAGACCGCTGGGAATAGGTACACCTATTACCGGCCGGAGAGTGGCTGAAGCGACGAATCCGGGCAGCGCTGCCGACATTCCAGCTCCCGCTATGAACACTCTGGCTCCCCTCTTTTCTGCCTCAGATATAAATTCCCTGGTAGCTTCAGGCATCCTGTGAGCGGATGAGACCTTCAGTTCCGCTGAAATGCCGAGTTTGTCCAGCTGTGCCATCGTCAGCTCCATAATCTCCCTGTCAGATTCGCTACCCATAATGACGGCGACTTCGATCTCTTTACCCAAACCTTGCTCCTTTCACATTATCTCTGCCGTGATTTGTTCCCGGACGGATAATCTCTCGACCATATCAGTCCTGATCTACGGCAACTATTTCCTCAACCCTTTCTTTCCAATATCAGATCTTGAATAACACCCGTCGAACTGTATTATATTCACACCGTTATAAGTTTTGTTTAATGCTTCTTCGAGCGTTCTCGCAACCGCGGTCACTCCCAGGACTCTTCCCCCGGCAGTGACCAGCTTGCCGTCTTCAATAGCAGTCCCGGCGTGAAAGACAAGGCACCCCGCGTCATCAGCCCCCTCGATACCGGTGATCTCATATCCTTTTTCATATGGTCCCGGGTATCCGCCCGAAGCGACAACGACGCAGGCGCATGAATCGCTGCTGTTCTCGAAATCAACGCTGTCGAGGTTCTGTTCGACCGCTTCATAAAGGACTTCGAACAGATCGCCATTGAAAAGGGGGATTATGACCTGCGTCTCGGGGTCCCCGAACCGGCAGTTGTATTCAAGTACCTTTGGCCCCTCTTCCGTAAGGATTATACCGAAATACACAAGCCCCGCTCCGGTGATGTTCTCCTGCTGGATACCGTTGAATGTCCTTTCTATGATCTCGATCCTGATCTTTTCGGACAGTTCATGATCAAGAAACGGCACGGGGGCATAAGCTCCCATCCCCCCCGTGTTTGGACCTTCATCGTTGTCGAAGACCCTCTTGTGATCCTGGGATGGGACAAAAAGACGGTAATCCCTGCCGTCGAAAACTGCAAGTATGGATATCTCGGGCCCCTCAAGATATTCCTCTATGATTATCCTGTTTCCCGCCTTGCCGAAAGCCGATTCTTTCATCATGCTGCTTATCGCCCCTCTCGCTTTCTCAAGGCTTTCGCAGATCAGGACTCCCTTGCCTGCGGCAAGTCCGTCGGCCTTGATCACGAATGGAGGCGAACCGATCTCGACAGCATCCTGCGCCGCGTTGTGATCGTCAAAGGCCATGAAACTACCGGTCGGTATCTTGTACTTCCTCATAAACTCCTTCGCCCACACCTTGCTTCCCTCGAGTAACGCGCCCCTGCTGTCAAATCCGAATATCCTGAGTCCCTTTTCGTTAAAAAGATCGACGATCCCTGATACGAGAGGCGCCTCCGGTCCCACGATAGTAAGATCGATCTCATTTTTAATGGCAAAATCAGCCAGTGCTTTCTTGTTATCAGCATCGATCGGCACACATTCGGCAAGTTCGGCGATACCGGCGTTCCCGGGAGCCGCGTAGATCCTGTCGACCTTTTCCGATTGATCGATCTTCCATACGATAGTGTGTTCTCTTCCTCCGCTACCAACGACAAGAACCTTCATATTGCCAATCTCTCCTTATCTGTGACTGTCATGCCGGCCTGAACCCACGAATCGTACCGGGTCGAATAATACAATACAATACCTATCATAGAATCAGGCCTGCTGCATCAATATTTTTCATCCCTCCGCCCTTCCCTGGAAGCTATGGAGAAAATTATCTCTGAAGACTGAAACCATGATATCTTTTAGTGTAACAATTGTGTCTCTATCACCGTATACATTGTTGAATGGTGCAAATAATACCAGGGAGAGATTAAAATGAAAGTGAACAGATTTATTTCCATGGCGCTTGTTTTTCCCGTCATGCTGGCGGGTCTGGCCGGGTGTTCGAATAATTCACACTCAGAGACGGAGAAGAAAGATGAAAAGGTCGTCGTCCCGGTCGAGGTGGACTCGGTGACCAGGGGCGAGATCGCGGCATACTTCACCGGCACTGCCACCATAGAGGCCGAGGAGGAGACGGAAGTCGTCGCGAAGGTCAGCGGAACTGTTGAAAAACTGATGGTCGAGGAAGGACAGTACGTAAAAGCCGGCGATATCCTGGCTAAACTCGACGACGAGATACTCTCCGTACAGCTTGTGCAGGCAAAAGCCAACCTGGAAAAAATTGAAAGTAACTATAGAAGAAACATGGATCTTCATCGACAGCAACTGGTCAGTACCGAGATCTTCCAGCAATCCAAATTCGAATACGATCAACAGCAGGCGATCTATGAGATGGCTCAGCTGAACCTTGAATATACATCGATAAGAACACCGATCAGCGGAGTAGTGTCAGAAAGAAGGATCAAGGTCGGGAATATGATATTGCCTAACCAGGCTACATTCAAGGTCTCGGGTCTGGACCCGCTTATCGCGATACTGCATATCCCGGAAAGACAGCTTGGGAAGCTCAGAGTCGGGCTCCAGACAGAACTGAACGTCGACGCCATCGGTAACAGGCCCGTAAAGGGAAATATAAAAAGAATAAGTCCTATCGTCGATCCGGCTACCGGTACGGTAAAGATCACCGTTGAGACCAAAGACCCCGAAAAAAAACTCAGACCCGGTATGTTTGCGAGAATAAAGATCATCTATGACATTCATTCAAACGCTCTGAAGATCTGCAAGGATGCGATTATTTCCGAAGACCGCGAATCGGCTGTATATGTCGTACGGGACAGCGTCGCCTACAGGCAGAATATCTCTATAGGATACATAAATACTACTCATGTTGAAGTGATCGGAGGGCTTCTCGAAAACGATATTATTGTCACAACGGGTAAAAGCAGTCTCAAAGACAGTTCAAGGGTCGAAATAGTCAAAAACTGATGGAATAAATATGAAAATCATAGATATCTCTATTAAAAGACGTGTGACGATCGCGATGTTCACAATAGCGGTCATCCTTTTCGGTTTTGTCTCCTTTTTCAGATTAAAGATAAACCTTCTGCCCGAACTGACATACCCTACTTTGACGATCAGAACGAATTACACCGGCGCGGCTCCAGCCGAGATAGAAAATCTTATCTCCAAGCCTATCGAAGAGGTCCTTGGTGTAGTCAAGAACGTCACGCGCGTCAGCTCGATCTCGCGATCAGGGCAATCCGACGTGATCCTGGAATTCGAATGGGGCACCAGGATGGATTACGCTGGACTCGATGTCCGGGAAAAACTCGACGCTCTTGAATTGCCTCTCGAGGTCCAGCGTCCATCAATACTCAGGTTCGATCCATCTCTCGATCCGATCATGAGATTCGGCTTCTGCAGGAAAAAAGACTACGCGGATTCACTGAACGCCGGTCTATCGGAAGTTGCTTCCGACGGTATCCGGAACGAGGAAGAACTTAAATTCCTCCGGCGTTTCGCGGAAGAGGAGATCAAAAAGGAGCTTGAAGCCACCCTTGGCGTAGCTGCCGTAAAAGTCAGCGGCGGACTTGAAGACGAGATCCAGATCCTAGTCGATCAGGGTCGTCTCGCTCAGCTCGACCTGCCCATTGACGCGCTGGCAAGGCAGATAGGAGCTGAAAACGTGAACCTCTCCGGAGGAAGACTGGAAGAGGGTACAAGGCAATACCTCGTACGGACCGTCAATCAGTTCAAATCGATCGACGAGATAAGCGATATCATTATTTCAACAAAAGATAACAAACCGATCTACCTGAGAGATGTAGCTACTGTAAGGCACAGTTACAAGGAAAGAGAAGCTATTACGCGTCTTAACAGCATCGAGGCTGTGGAGATCGCCCTTTATAAGGAAGGCGACGCGAACACTGTGACGGTCGCCAGGGAGATCGACAGGAAGCTTGCCAGAGTCAACCGGATCCTTCCCAATGAATATCAACTTACCAGGGTCTATGACCAGTCCACGTTCATTACAGACGCCGTAAACGAAGTCATACAAGCAGCGGTCATCGGGGGACTCCTCGCGGTACTGGTCCTCTATTTCTTCCTTCAGAGTTTCTGGTCTACCGTGATAATCTCCCTGTCGATTCCGGTCTCGGTAATCGCGACATTCAACATGATGTACGGAGCTGATCTCTCACTTAATATAATGTCCCTCGGCGGCATAGCTCTTGGAATAGGTATGCTCGTCGACAACTCGATCGTGGTACTTGAGAACATCGCCAGGCAGAAGGAAAAAGGTAAAGGTGTTGTCGAGGCGGCGCGTGATGGAGCAAACGGGGTCGCCAATGCTGTCATTGCCTCGACTCTGACTACTGTCGCGGTATTCTTGCCTCTCGTTTTCGTCAAGGGGATAGCCGGCCAACTGTTCAGAGACCAGGCGCTGACTGTGACATTTGCGCTTCTCGCATCTCTTGTCGTCGCGCTGACACTTATTCCGATGCTCGCGTCCACACAGAGCAGAAAGACCGCATTGGTCGATCATACTCCTCTCAAAGAACCACGCACGCGGATTGGAAGGTTTTTCCGAAAGACCAGGATCATTATGATCACCACAATCCCGGTCTTTTTAGTAAAAATGATTCGCACGATAATCGGAAAAATATCACATCTTGTCTATCTGATGATCAGCCCGCTGGTGAAACTGTTCCTGAAAGTCTACAATTATGTCGACGAATCGTATTTGAGGCTTCTCAAATGGTCACTCGCGCACAGGGGAAGAGTCATATTCACCTCTCTCCTGCTATTCGCTCTTTCGCTGATGCTCGTACCGCAACTTGGAATAGAGCTGATTCCTCAACTCTCGCAAGGAGAATTCGGCGTTGAATTCAGGCTTCCTCCCGGCACTCCCCTTGAAACGACCGCGGCCCTGATAAATAATGTCCAAAAATCGGTAAATGAGCTGGAATCTGTCAGCACGACTTTCTCCGTTGCCGGATCTGGCAACAGAATGGACGCAAATCCCGAACAGGGCGGCGAACACTGGGGTGAGATGAATATTGTTCTCGATCCCGGATCAGGAAGATATGATGAAGATAAAATGATGGAGACTATCAGGGGAAGCATGGTAAAGATCCCCGATCTCCAGTACAAGTTCTTCAGACCTACTTTATTCACTTTCAAGACTCCAGTTGAAATAGAAGTGTCGGGCTTCGATCTGAAGTATCTCAAGAAGATCAGCGACGAGATCGCGGAAAAACTTGAGGCTTCCGATCGTTTCGCCGATGTCAAGTCGACGATGAGAACGGGGCACCCCGAGATCCAGATCAAATTCGACCGCGACAGGGCGGCATCCCTTGGATTCCCCGTTTACCAGCTTGCTGACAGGGTCGTCAGCAAGATCCGCGGAGAAGTGGCGACAAAATATTCATGGCGTGACAGGAAGATCGACGTGCTCGTTCGGTCGAAAGAGCATGACAGGGACTCGATAGACAAGATCAGGCATCTCATTATCAATCCTGAAAGTCCGAAACCGGTCACTCTCGAATCAGTCGCCGAAATAATAATCGACACGGGCGCGAGCGAGATCCGCAGAATAGACCAGGAACGGGTCGCCCTGATAACTGCAAACCTTAATTACGGGGATCTTGGAAACGCTGCGATCGAGATAAATTCGATTCTGGATAGAATACCGATGCCGGCGAGATTCAGTTCAAGGATATCGGGCCAGAACGAGGAGATGAACACTTCCTTCCGCTCCCTGCAGTTCGCTCTTTTGCTGGCGATTTTCCTCGTATATCTTGTTATGGCTTCTCAATTCGAATCTTTTCTTCATCCCTTCATCATTCTCTTTACTATCCCGCTGGCTCTGATTGGAGCTATTCTGGGATTATGGATCACGAATTCGACTATAAGCGTAGTCGTCCTGATCGGGTTGATCCTTTTGGCGGGCATCGTCGTCAACAACGCGATAGTACTGATAGACCTTATCAACCAGCTCCGCTCCGGCGGCATGAAAAAGATGGAAGCGATCGTCGAAGGTGGAAAGACAAGGCTTCGGCCGATCCTTATGACTATGCTTACGACTACACTGGGACTTCTCCCCCTCGCGATCGGCATTGGCAAGGGAGCCGAAGTCAGGGCGCCGATGGCGATCACAGTTATAGGCGGATTGACTGTGTCGACCATGCTCACCCTGATAGTGATCCCGGTAGTATACTCTATCGTCGACAGAAAGGAATGAGCCCTTTTCGCGCCGGTATCTTTTACTTTGGCCTTGAATCACCTGTCGGGATGTTAAGATGAACCTTACGGAATTATCGCTGAAACGACCCGTGACCATGATGATGATATTTGTGTGTTTCGTCGTCATAGGCATAATCTCTTCCCAATTATTGCCAAAGGAGTTTTTTCCTGATCTCGACGCTCCTTTTATTTTTGTCGATATCCCCTATCCCGGATCGACACCGGAAGAGACCGAGAGGCAGATCACCAGGCCTGCCGAAGAAGTACTCGCCACAATCAGCGGAATAAAGAGGATGGAATCCAACTCGTGGGAAAGCGGCTCTTGGGTAAGGTTGAATTTTGACTGGGGAGTCGACACGGACATAAAGGCCCTTGAGGCGAAGGAAAAACTTGATGGGATCAGACACCTCTTTCCGCAGGATCTTGAACGATTCTATATAAGGAAATTCTCTACCTCGGACATGGAGATCCTGACATTGAGATTGTCCAGCGACCGCGATCTTTCAAACGCCTATGATATGCTCGACCGTAATATCAAGCGAAGGATAGAGCGGATCGAGGGCGTATCAAAGGTAGATCTGTATGGAGTCGAAAAGAAAGAGATCAGGATACAACTTATCGCGGACCGTCTGATCGAACACCATATCGATATAAATCAACTGACTACGACGCTGAGGAAAAGCAATTTCCTTTTGACTGCGGGCAAGATCACTGATACAAACCGGCGTTTCGTTGTAAGGCCTATCGGCGAATTCCAGAGCGTTGATGAGATCGGAGAAATAATAGTCGGAAGTAATAATATACGCCTGAGCGATATCGCCGAGATCAAATACGACAATCCCGTCTTGATATATGGCCGCCACCTTAACCGTAAGTACGCGATAGGACTGGATGTCTTCAAGGAATCGGGCGCGAATCTTGTCGATGTGGCTGAGAACGTTATCAGGGAGATAGACCTGATCAGCGAGATCCCGGAGATGGAAGGAATATCGATATACTATATGGACAATGCCGCCGAGGGTGTCGTCAGTTCGCTGAATGAAGTCCTTAAGTCAGGCTTTATAGGCGGGTTGCTCGCTGTAGCCGTCCTTTTCTTCTTTCTGCGACGATTCGCGACGACGATCATCGTGGCTCTTGCCGTTCCTCTATCCCTTCTCATCACTCTGGCCTTCATGTTTTTCAGCGGTATAACTCTGAACATCCTTACGATGATGGGACTCATGCTGGCGATCGGAATGCTTGTAGATAACGCCGTCGTGGTAACTGAAAGTATCCACAGGCACCAGTTGATCGATCCTTTGGGAAAAAACGCGATTCAGACCGGGGTCAATGAGGTGTCACTAGCCATAACAGCCGGAACCTTGACGACCGGGATCGTCTTTCTACCGAACATCGTCAATCCTGACAATGACGTCTCTATTTATCTCAAGCATATTGGATTGACTATATGCATAGCGTTGCTCGTCTCTCTCGTTCTCGCGCAGACGATAGTACCTCTTCTAGCTTCGAAGGTCAGGCCTCCGGCAAAATTGACTGGAAAAACCGTGATCGACAAGCTGATCGAAAAATACCTCATAGTGCTGGGATGGACGATCAGGCATAAACGCGCAACGGTGAGTATGATACTTCTGATACTTTTAAGTATCGCCATCCCGATGAAATTCGTTAAAACTGAAATGTTCGACGAACCTGAAAACAGGCGTTTCCGACTTCATTATCATATAAACGGCAGCTTCACCCTTGAAAAGGTGGAATCCGCAGTCGATATCTATGAGGATTTTCTTTTTGCCAACAAGGACAAATTCGAAATAGAGTCGATCTATTCCTACTACCAGGGGGATTACGCGACCTCGACTATCATCCTGAAAAAAGGAAAGGGCGCAAAAAAATCGATAGAAGAGATACAGGAGGAGATCCGCGAGGGACTTCCAAAACTGGCAATTGCCAACCCCTCTTTTGAATGGCAGAACGCGACAGGAAAAGCCGAATCGATAAGGATCCAGCTTGTCGGAAAATCGAGTGAATACCTGGTCAGGCTCTCCCAGGAAGTCGCGTGGACTCTTTCGATGATAGAAGGATTCACCGATGTGCGATCCGAAGCGGAGATCGGCGATAAAGAAGTGCATGTCACGATCAACCGCGATCGCGCCAGGCAATACGGCTTTTCGACAAACGAGATAGCAAGCCTCGTCTCGGTCGCTATGAGAGGGATGAACCTGAGACATTTCCGGAATGACTACGGAGAGGTCCAGATGCTGCTTGAGCTTCAGGACACCGATAAACAGACGCTCGACAACCTCAAAAACGTGCCACTTATCAACAGGAATGGTAATTCGATCTCTCTTGCTACTCTCGCCGACTTCAGCGTCAGGAATGGACCGAGAAACATTCGCAGGGAGAATCGAACTACTTCAATCGGTGTCACGGCGAATCTGAAAGATATGACTGTAGGCGAAGCCAGGGAAAAAATCGAAAAGGTGCTTTCCAACTTCGAATTTCCTTCTGGATACAAATGGAATTATGGCCAGACCTTCGATTATGAGGCTGAAGCGATGAATACGATGCTGATAAATCTGCTGCTCGCCCTGGCACTGATATATTTTCTCATGGCAGCCCTTTTTGAATCACTTATATTCCCGGCGGCGATATGGTCCCAGATTCTTTTTTCCATCGTCGGCGTCTACTGGTTCTATCTTTTTACCGGCACGCAGATGTCCCTCATGGGAATGATCGGTATCCTGATCCTTATAGGCGTGGTGGTAAACAACGGGATCGTCCTTATAGACCACGTCAATCAACTCAGGGGCATGGGTATAGAAAGAAACGACGCCATACTACAGGCCGGTCGTGATCGCCTTCGCCCGATATTAATGACAGCTGGCACGACTGTACTGAGCCTGGTTCCACTCTGTGTGGTCTCGACTCAGATAGGCGGAGATGGCCCTCCGTACTTTCCGATGGCAAGGGCGATCGTCGGCGGCCTGACATTTTCCACAGCCGTCACTCTCATAATACTACCTACTATCTATATTCTCCTTGATGACATGCGTGACTGGAGCCGACGGATCCTCAGGGAATCGAAATGAGACAAAGTCCAGTCTTATCCTGATATGACGGGAAGAAATGACGCTGAATTCTCTATAATGAGGATATCCGAAGTATCGATACCTTCAAGCAGATATTTTTCGTAACCGCCATTCCACGGACAGAACCCGAATTTTAAGATCTCCCCCTCATCTATCATCGACTTTAAATAGATTGATATTCTTCCGGTCAGATCATAAGTCGACATAGCCGTCTGGGAATTCAACCGGTACTTTCTGCTTACAATGTCGGGAACGCGGTCCCTGCCACCGGAAAATGCCTCCTTGTACGAATCCGATCCTATACCCTCAGGACATGCGGCGGCAGCCAGAAGCAATCCTCCACTTTCCACGGCCAGAGAAGCGTACCTGATAGCCTTGTGGCTCTGTAGCAGGTTGATATCGCGGGGCCTGCCTCCGGCCGACGCGATCACGGCAAGATACTGCTTGTCTAATTTGATGGAAAATCTTTCCATGTACCATGAGGTCGCTTCGACGTGGGACTTTACCATATCCCCGGCGTTGAGGTAGAGGATCCTGCCACTATGATCAAATACTGTATTTATGATGAATACCGGCACGCCAAGAAGTCTCGCGCCGTCAACCATATCCCTGTGCACGGGATTATTATCCAGTTCACCGGGCCTGCAATCGACCACGAGACCTTCGCCAGGATCTTCAAGAAGGGAAAGCCGGTGATTGGAAATTATTGTTTCCTCTCCGGCTATCCCCGGCAGGATCAGTTTCCTGGCGCCTCCGAAACCGGCGAAATAATGAAAAGATATCGTACCTATCCCTATGACCAGTGAGGAATCTGCTACTTGTCTGTTAAAAAAACATTTCGTCCCGGCAGGCGTAGTACCGACATCGACGAGAGAATCACTGTCGCTCGCGTCATGTTCATTGACACTGTAGCGATCTGCTACCTCTGCCCCCAGCACATTCTCAAGTTCCTCCCTGCTGTGCCCCCTGTGCATTCCCATGGCGAGGAATATTTCGACTCTTTCAGGGCCGGCTTGCAGGTTTTCAAGATATCTTAAAAGATCGATCAGAACCAGGCCCGACGCCCCACCCCTCGTCATATCCGATATCAGAATACTGATCTTCCCCGATGCGGGAAGGATATCGCTCAGGGCCGGAGAACCTGCTGGAGAAGCCAGGACCTTTTCAAGAGCGCTCCTCCGGTCGGGCAATCCCGGAGGAAAGACGGAGCCTTCCACTCTGATACCGCTATGAAGCTTCAGATCAAATACTGAATCGTCATAAGAAAGGGGATATATCAACCTGCCCTCCAGAAATGTCCCTGATCAGACGATCTCAACAAGCTCGATCTCAAAAACAAGGTCTTTTCCGGCAAGAGGGTGGTTAGCATCGAGCGTAACCGATTTATCGGTGAACCGGGTCACAGTGACGATCAATCTTTCACCATCCTGCTGGCTCATCTCCAACTGTAACCCTTTCTTTAACTCTATCTCCGAAGGAATCTGCCCCCTGTCGATCTCAAGCATCAGGTCAGGCCTGCTCGGGCCGTAGGCCTGGTCAGCCGCGATCGATACCTCTTTTGAATCTCCAGGACTCATCTCAACGACTCCCGCGTCAAACCCCGGGATGACCTGGTTTTCTCCAACGGTAAATTCAAGAGGCTGCCTGCCTTCCGAAGAATCGAAAACAGTTCCATCAGTCAGTCTGCCGGTGTAATGAACTCTTATTGTATCACCCTGTCGTACAACAGACATTCTTCCTCCATTACTCATTCGGATCATCTGGAAATATATGAGTCCCGGCTTTTCCGGAACAGGCATCAAGCAACCTGCCGGCATGAGATATAATAGCTTCCTTACCTCCGGAGCCGATAAAATCAATCGCCGACCTTATTTTAGGTCCCATACTTCCGGCTGGAAACTCATACGCTTCATAAAGTTCTTTTATGTCGGAAAGACTGATATTCGACAGCGGCGCCTGATCGCTTTGCCCCCACTTTACATACACTTCTTCCACATTGGTCAAAAGCACAAGTCTTTCCGCTCCGATCTCACTGGCGAGGGTCGACGCTGCCCGGTCCTTGTCTATCACTGCTTCTACGCCTTCCAGGTTACCATCTTTCATGATGACCGGGATGCCTCCGCCTCCGACCGCTATGACGATCGTTCCAAGTTCGAGAAGCCTGACTATCACACTCGCCTCGACTATTTCCAGTGGAGTCGGGCTGGGAACCACTCTTCTGAAACCCCGGCCTCCCTCATCTTCTTTCATGATCCAGTTTTTATCCGTGATCTTTATCTGCGCGTCTTCCCTGGAATAATACGGACCAATCGGTTTAGTCGGTTTTTCAAAAGCGTCATCTTCTTCTGAAACGATCACCTGCGAGACTAAAGCGACGACCTGTTTTTCGACTCCTCTGCTCCTGAGTTGGTTTTTCAGTATCTGTTGGATCATATATCCTATTCCACCCTGAGAATCAGCCCCGCAGATATCAAGAGGCATCGGAGGGATCCTGTCTTTGACCGATTCATTCCTCTCGAGGATATTTCCGACAATTGGCCCGTTTCCATGCGTGATAATTACTTTTCTTCCCGATGCCACAAGATCGGCGACCTGTCCCATAGTCTTCCGGGTCACTTCCCTTTGTTCCTCGATAGTTCCTTTTCCCTCAGCCGGAATTATCGCGTTTCCGCCGAAAGCTATAACATCAATCCCCGTACTCAACATAACCTCCAAAAAAACAGTACCCCCTGATGGAACCTGAGTTCCACCAGGGGTTTTTAACAGTAATGATTATTCTTACAGGACTCCTCTTATCAGTTCAAGAGCCCTCTTGAGGTTTGCCCTGGAGTTGGCATAAGAGAACCTTAGATATCCTTCTCCATATTTCCCAAAACTGGTTCCGCTCAGGCCGGCTACTCCGGCTTTCTCCAGAAGATATACTTCCAGTTCCTTCGATTTCTTCCCGGTGCCCGTTATATTGGGGAATACATAAAATGCCCCTTTAGGTTTCAGGCATTTGAATCCTGGCAGCTGATTCAGACCGTCGACGAACATATCTCTTCTGGCCTTGAACTCAGCCATCATCTTCAACGATTCATCCTGCGGGCCGGTCAGAGCTTCCATACCTGCGACCTGCGTGAAACTCGATGTGCATGAATTGCTGTTGGTCTGGAGCTTGGAGATCTGGTCTGCGAGTTCTACGGGCATCGACGCGTAACCTAGCCTCCATCCCGTCATCGCGTAAGTCTTCGAATGTCCTTCAAGAAGGATAGTCCTGTTTTTGACTTCGGGATAGTCGTAGATGCTGACATGCCTTCCATCGTATACCATCTTGCTGTAGACTTCATCGCTCAGGATCCACGCGTCATGTTTTTCCGCCAGTTCAGCGATCCCTTTCATGTCTTCCGGCTTCAATACGCCACCTGTCGGGTTCTGGGGAGTATTGATTATTATCAATTTCGTTCTGTCGTTGACCAGACCTTTCATCTCTTCCAGATCGAATGAAAAATCCTTCTCTTCCCTTAAAGGAACAGGAACAGGTTTGGCTCCCACAAAATTAATGACCGACTCGTAGATGGGAAATCCTGGATTGGGGTAGACTACCTCATCACCCTTATTAACGAGAGCAAGGATGGAAAAGAACAATATCGGTTTCGCTCCCGGTGTGACTACGATATTTTCGGGAAGAATCTCGATTCCTCTGTCTTTCGTGAGAAATTCAGCGAATGTCTTACGGACATCGGGCATCCCGGCAGATGGTCCATAATGCGTGAAACCGTTATTCAAAGCGCCGATAGCTGCGTCGATAATATTTCGCGGCGTGTCAAAATCCGGTTCCCCGATCTCAAGATGAATGATCTCTCTCCCCTCGGATTCCATTTTTTTCGCTCTGGCAAGGACCTCGAAAGCCGTTTCGGTCCCAAGCCTTTTCATCCTGTCTGCTAGCATCGGGCCTCCTACATCTAAATCCTGAAAGAACAGTGCGATCGTATAAAAACATATTATGCGTTGATAGTTGATTTGTCAACTGTTCTGATGTGGAGAAACGTGAACCTGGCCAGGGACGTATCATGAGAGCGCGATCGGATGGCATAGCAGCCGGATGGACTATCCAGAGACTTCGTACCGGATCGGATCAGGCAGTACTTCTGAGATAACGGTCGATCTCGCGGCGGACCTCTTCCCTGACCTGTCCTCCCCCCCGCTGGCCGAGCTTTATCAGAGTCATCTTGTCGACATACCTTATATGTATGAATTTGCGCAACGTCGTCAGTGGGATCTTGGCCGGGTTCATTATAAGGTTCATCGGAACTGCCTTGTTCGTGAATCCCGTATACAGATCGCGCCTGTTTGCCACCAGGGCAAGGACTCTCAGCGATCTGCTTCTTTGAGCGACAAGGGAGACTATCCCCGGTTTGCTCGTCGCTTTTGGATTATTAAGAAGCTGGATCAAAAAACTGTCGTTGTCGAGGTAGGACATGACAAGGGATTTGTAGCTCAGTGATTTACCCAGATTCATCTCCATCCAGTCGACATCGACGGGGAGATCGTTCTCGTCGGCAAAATGACCCGAGAACAAACGTGAAAGATCCACCGAAAGGACTCTATCTCTTATGCTGAAACCTTCGATATCCGTTATACCAATTATTTTCTTTCCGAGCGGGAGGACGATTTCGAGCTTTCCATCAGCTGCTGATTCGATATATATCTGGAGACAACTGAGTATGTCAGGCGTTCTTGTAGTCCTCTGCAACGCGGGATGCATCAACAACCCCCTGATGACCGCGGCACCGTTTTTAAGCTGAGGATACGTGTGCGTCTTTTCCTTCTGGATCTCAAACATCCTTGCCAGCAGCGACCCGGCCTTGCTTTTCCTCAGCTCTTCGAGTACTTCTGGCCAGCTTTCCGCGAGTTTTCTCTGAAGGAACAGAGTCGATGACCCAGTCTCACCGACAGTCTCCCTCAATATCTGTTTTTTCCACCTGATCTCTTCGCTTCTTGCTCCGAGCGAAATAGAAAGCCTGCTTTTTAGATCAGGATCGATGGAAGCTATCATCGACCGGATCCTGAGATCCTCCGCTTCGAGTTCGTTTATCGCCCGTTCGAGTACCGCCTCATCCCATTTATCGTCCGGATCTGATATTGCCCTATGGACTCCCTCACTCCAGGACAGCCACGGACTTTCCACAGACGAGGAATTCACGCCCGGCAAAGGGTGGGAGATCGACAACATCGAGATCTTCTGTTTAAACCATTTTTCGTTTTCGAGAAGTTCAATGCCTGAATCCTCTTTTTTCCTTATCCTCTGCATCACACGGCATGTGCTTGGAAAATCGACAAGCTCCTCGATGAAACGCTCCTTTGCGGGAATAGCCATAAAGAGGGTATAAAGGAGCCTTAACCCTCCTTCATCTCCCAGGAGTGCCATGGCAGCTATCCTTAATATCTCCAGGAATGGTTTTTCTGAAAGAGAAATAAAACTGATCAGGTCTCTCAATCGCTCGTATACATTCTCTATCCCGGCGAAATTCTTAAGGGAATCCTTCTTCGTTCCCAGGCTGGAAATATGGCCCAGTTCTTCAAGATGCGGATAAAACTGCAGTTCGGGAGGAAATGCTATTGCTTTCGGGCCCGTGCTTTTCTCATCATACGTCAGTGTGCGTTGTGTACTCATAAGCCGGTATCCTGCAGGATTGATTCCAATTTCGTCCTGCATCGTCATAAATCGTATTTCATCTGGATTTCTGACTCCCATCTGCCGGAATCCTCTCCGGCCAGTTTGATATTAAGCTTGATCGGACCCAATCCCACGATACCATGAAATCCGAATCTTGATCCATTGCCAGCGAGATATTTCCAGGAATAGCTGCCCGGAAGCGAAGGTTCATAATTGTAAAAGACCGATCTTCCCCTGACCGACCTGTGCAGAGAACAGAATAATGTCGTGCGAAACAGCGATCGGCCCACTCCAAAACTGACCGAAGGAGAGAATAGGAACCCAAGATTATCATCCTCGCGCAGACAGACCGCCTGGATCCTTGGTTTTATCACGCCAGCTGGACTCGATGAAAAAAGAAGACCGATTTTGTCTTTCGCCGTGATTTGATCCTCCCTTTCTGGCGGAAGGGGAAGGAACTTCGACTTCCTTCCAGTACTCCTGGAATATGATAATTTACATCTGACACCGGCGAACCGGGAAGCGTACTCGACTCTCATCCGGCAGATCGATTCGCTCGAAATCCCGTCATCATCATTCCTCTTCTCGAACGAACCCCTGAGGATCTGTGATCTTTTCACCGATAATGATCCTGTTATGGAATATCCAGTCCTTTCAGAGTATTTTTCTCCGGGACCTCCTGGAATATCTCCGAACCTGTTTCCCAGGCCGGACGGCAGCCTGAAGATAAGGATTCCCGCCCTGCAGCTACCACGATCTCTTCGCCATCCCCATACAAGGCCTCGCTTTGCCCCTGCAGCCTGTAATAATTCCAATGCCGCTACATAGCCGGCCCTCTCGATCGAATTATCGATTCCGATGGTCAATGCTCCTCTATCCTGAGAGAAGGTCAGCCCCGATCTATACCGACCAGAGAGTCTTTCCAGGCGCCCTCCCGTGACGACCTGACGCTCAGACCTGAATCCGGATTCATCCCACTTTCCATACCTGCCAGCGAAGAGGAAGATCCTTGAACCTCCATCCCGGGCCCCCAACGCCGCACCTCTTATGCCTGGACTGTAGAAAGAGACATGCTTCGATATCAATTTCTCCCTTCTCAGGGGATATCCACTGGAAAAGGGATATGAAAACCTGTATCCGGCCAATAGAGCGCCGAGACCAAGATCAGGCATAAAATCCCCCCCATAGACCCTCGTCGTCCCCGCAAAAGGCCTGCTCTCGAAAAATACTACCGGGCGGACGATCTTTCCTTTCTTTTCCACCCTCCCCGTGATCCTCGAACGCATCATCGCCAGGGATGCCCTCATGTCGATCGTCTCAGGGGATGATTTCGTTTCTTTTTTTTCAGTTATCATTATCATCGGGCGGAATCTTTTCGACGCTTCTTTCAGTTCGAATTCCTCGGGAGAGGCTTCATGATCCTCCCCTTCAAATGCCGGTCGATCAGGATTGACATATAAGCAAGGGGCGCGATGACAACCCGAGACAATCAGAATCAACGGTATTATCCATCTCATCAGCGCCACATCCTTGCCACCCCTGCGTAAAAGGTCTCTCCGAGGACCGGATGGCTGCTGCAGGAAAAGGACAATATCATTTTTCCATGACTGTAGAGGATTCCACCGGAGACTTCTCCGGTCGCGAGCCTGTAACCGGAAAGAATGTCGAGTTTATCCTCCACCCTCATGATAAGCCCGGCCCTGTGATCCCGATCAGCAGTCTTCGCGTAATCGAGGTCGAAAAAGAGCAGCAGGGGTCGCAAGATCATCATCACGCTGACGGGAGGATGATGGAATTCACCGGCACAGTCACTTCTGAAAGGCACTCTCAATACGATGTGGCCGATTTCACTTATTACAAAAGAGAGGGATACTTTAAGATCTCTTCTGACTATTGATCCCGAATCTGAAAATCTCTTCAATAAAAGACCCGCGTCGATCCCGAGTCCGGCATAAAAATCCGAAGAATCCAAAGATATCCTGGCGTTAAACAGCTGCTCATGATAGAGAGCATGCCTGAGACTCCCCATCCCTGAATCGATATGGATCGCTCCTGTCGAGTAGAAAAAATCGAATCTTGACGACGAGAGGCCTGCTATCGAGTATGGCTGGCAAGCTGATACCAGCAATCCCATCGAGCCGGACGGAGAGAGATGGGGCAGATCCATCCTGTATGGTCTTATCAGGGTCACTCCCCCGGCCGCTGCGTTCCAAGAGTGAAGGTGATCATGACAATACAGATCTGAACTGAAAAATGATCCCGACAGCAGGATCATGGCGGTCAGCGACCGGACCGCGAAAGTATTACACAGGCCTTTTCCCTTCTGCACACACTACCTCCCGACCCTGTATACTCCACTACGCATATATATATACCGGGACTGAGACTCCGACCCTCCAGGGACCGGCCGTCCCATCTGCAGGAAAATCTTTTAGCACCGCCCCTCTCTGAAAAGATCCTCCTTACGAGAATTCCTCTCAGATCGTAAACCATTACATTTATTCCGTTTTCACACTTCCGGCAAAGACCACTTATTACTGTATGGCTGTTTTTCATCAGATCGAAAGGATTTGGATCGATATCGATTTTGCCGGTCAGGATATCGCTCTCAACATAAGATGAATTGGCACAGGCCGGTGATCCTCCTGAAGGCATCGCCGATCTGTGCCATATGCCCCCATCAGCCATACTGCAGATATCGGGCGTGATCCTTTCGATCGATCGCCCTCGCTCATCCCCCAAAAGAGCGCGATACGATATTTTTTCGATCAATCCTCCCTCCCCGTCTCTCAGTTCGATCATTTCGGCGGCTTCCCCCTGATCATTATCGTTAAGGACCGGGAGGGGGCCATCCGCGACTAATTCCGGATCTATCCACTGGTATTGGTCTATGAACGATTCCCGGTCGGAAGGTATAATAATATAACTTCTCCCCCCGATCGAAGATACTCCCGTCGAAACGACCCTTCCCGCCGCGTCGCGGAGAGTCCAGCCTGAAATATCGATCGTCGAGTACGTCCTGTTGTACAATTCAATCCATTCCGCCCTTCCCGCGTAAGGCCTGTACATGATCTCGTTGATAACGACATCGGAAGGTGACTCGATCATCGAGACAAGAGAGGTATCGTTATGATGATTCTCGTCGATCTCACTCGTCAGGATGACGCGAGCGGGGTCAGAGGGGATTGGCCGCGCGAAAAGAGCCGGCTCGAAAAGTCGACCATCTCCCGGAAATATGTCGATATCGGCTCTTTTGATCTCTGATATCAATGAGGGCCCGTCGAATACCTGAACTGATATCGGACCGACAAACCTGTTCAGCCCGGAATTATTCACCTCAATTTCAATTTTATTTATCTTATTTTTACACAATATTATACATGATTTTTTTAACGTTATTTCCAGGTCATGATCGAAAAAGTTCTTTCTTCCGGGAGTAGGAATAGCCTGTACAAAATCATCAAGGTTGTTATCAGTGTCGCATCCATCCGGCTTTCTCGCCAGAGAGATCCCTTCTCTCACGTCGCAGGCCGGTAATGTTTCATAGATATCGATCGATTCATGCTCGCCGTAACCCAGGCGGTCGATAACGATGCCAGGGATACACAATCTGATTCCATCGGGACCGTTTTCAATACTGCCCCGGAGAAGCATAACGTCCGGAACCGATCTTGACCCTCCCGCGATCAGGACTATTCCCTCCGGCTCGACATAGAGCATCTCCGAAGCTTCCCACAACAGAGTCGCATCACCGGTTCTGCCGTCGATCGCTTCAAGAAAATACCCTGACAGATCGACCGGAGTGCTGCTGTTATTGAAAAGCTCAATAAATTCCCATCCCTCGTCGGATCCCGGATGGTCATAGTAAAGTTCATTGATTACAACCTGGTTATTGAGACCTGCGAATAAAATTTCCAAGGGAAGATACAGGATTGACATTATCAACAGCGGTATTATTCTCATCCTCTTCGTCGTCCTCCTCACACCGCCGATAAGAATATATCAGATTGAATATCGATTCAAGAAAAAAACAGAAATGCCGGTGTCCATCGTCCCGAAAACTTTCAAATGTCCGTCAGACCAGCCCCCAGAACTTCCTAAGGCTCCATTCGACAGCTAAGAGCGTCACGATAATCAGAAAGAAGTGGTATAAGCTCCGCAGGGATGTCGTGTTTTCCCGCGATACAGCTTCTTTTTTCGTGTCGATCAGCAAGCCAAGCTGATCGATCTCCCCCCGGTCAACAGATCTTCCTCCTGATCCAGCGGCTATCTGGCTAAGAAAAAGATAGTCCCCCGATCTCCTGAGAAACTCGACCGATCGTTGCCTGACGGCAATACTGGCGGCTGCTGACAGTTTTTCTCCTGATTGACCCTGGCCTGAAGCGACTATCCTGTATTTTCCCGGAGAAAGCGGGTCAAGCAGTGCTCTATATATCTTTTCAGAACGATCAGCCTGGATAAAATTGAACGTCCTTACCATTGATTCTCTTTCAGAGTCGACATTATATATCTCACCTTTTATACCTTCCGGCAACGTCCCTTTCCTGGCCAGAACTGTCATTTCAACTCTTTCCCCCGAAAGATAGACGCCTCTTTCAGAATCCAGAGAGATCACTGGCAGGTCGATCCCCTCGACCAGGTAATCGGTCACTCCGATAAAAAAGGAATCATACGCCCTTGAACCTTCCTCCCCTGAAAGTTTCCATCTCCATATTGGAAATCCCAGGATTACCGCCGCGACACCATCACCGAAACGGTGCATTGCGATCATCGGAATATTTTCGCTGCCATCATCGAGCAGAAGAGGCACTTCGGCACCTGCCTTGGCCTCAAAACCGGAAAAAGCAGCCAGAAGGGGAGGAAGTCTCTCAGCAAGACCCGATGTCGCCATCGATATTGCAATCGGTAGATTATGCGGTAATGGCGCCGCGGTAACGTAATAATCATTAAATTTGATCATTACCTGCTCGCGCTGAATCACGGGGAGCAGTTCATCGAGCCATTTCTGCCCCCTTTTTCCCGCGATCGGAGAATCTTCTGATCCTGTAAACAGTACGGCGCCTCCGTTCTCAACGTACTTCCAGAGAATTTCTGTGTTCGGTCCTGAATCGAACAGTATCCTGTCATCACCTACTATGATCATCTCGTACTTTCCCGGATCCTCCAGAGCCTGGGAAAGACTCCATTCTTCATCACTGTTCAATAATCGATATTCCATCCCACCACTGGCCGTAACGATATCTATAGAATATCTTTGCGACCGATCGAAAAGCCTTTTAAGAAAAGTCATGTTCCAGTCGGGGAATTGATCTATAAGGAGGATCCCGATCCTGTCCTTAAAGACAGTGACTCGTACCGTTTCGATATTATTTTCCGTGATGACCTCTCCTTCGACCTGATCGATCTTCACTGAAAGTTCTTCCTCTCCTTCCCTTTCAGGCGTGAACCGGAGAGTTGTTTTGAATCTACCGTCTCTGTCAGGCGAATTTATCTCCACACTATCGATTGTCCTGTCTCCGGCAAGAAGTCCGATACTCAGGGTCTTATCCCTGATTCCATCGACCCTGACAGTAACTTCAGCCTCTACGGCAGTGCCGATATAGAGGTTTCTGTCGATATCGATCCTTTCTATACCGGCATCGGCTCCTTCTATTGTATCACCATAACCTACTGTATAGACTTTTACCGGTATCCTCCCGCTTGGCGACCTCACACCCCTTGTACTCCTGCCGTCACTCAGGATGATCACCGCTGAAAGATTCTCCGATACATACCGGTCAGTGACCCTGCCGAGCGCGTACAGAATATCGGTGCCTTCCATTACCGCTGGGGGAATACTGTCGATATCAGCTACCGCTCCGTAGATATCGGTCGAGAAAGGGATAATATCGATCTTCGCCTTACCAAGACTTTCTTTTATGCGGGAAATATCCCTGATCGCTGAATCCATCCTCCTGCTTCCGCCATCGTCCACTATTCCCATACTGGATGAAATATCGATCAGCAGGGGAATAACCGGGTCCCTCTCCTCATTTACTTTAATGACAAGCGCCGGATCTGCGAGAAAAAATACCATGAGAATAAAAACGGCAATCCTGAGCAGGATGAGTGCAGTCCGTTTCGCCCTTCCTGTCGGGGGCAAGGTCTCCCGGTACAGCCATATCGTCAGGACGCTCAGCACTAGGATCAGAGCGAGTTCAGCGACTCCAAGATCAATGATCAATCGATACCTCGAACCGAACATTCTTTCCTCCCTGGACCGATCGGTCGATTCTACTTCAGAAAATCGATCAGTACAAGGATCGATAGATAACAGAATAGTGTCATATCAGGCTGGCTGGCCACGTAAGGAAATCGAAACGCGGGCCCGGGTCCCGGGGTTTCTCAATTTTGTCAAATGGCGGGTTTTCACTCCCTACCTGCCCGGAATCAATCCAATTCATCGGTCCGTGAGAGTCAGGCAGAGGATCACAATAAAAAGGGCCTGTCAGTTATCAGTAGACATGATCCCGGAGTTTCCATAACTCAGAACTGCTTCTTCGACTGAATCGTAGCTTTCCAGAATCGTCTGGAATTCCAGAAGTTCAAACACTTCATAGACATCACCAGTCATCGCCGCCAGTTTCAGATCACCACCGTTTTCACGGATCTCCTTGATCTCGCTGATGAAGATACCCCATCCAGCTGAACTGATATAGTTGACTTCCTTCAGGTCGATTACTATATCATATCGCCCTTTGCGCAAAAGACGTTTCAGGCTTTCTTCCAATTCGGCTGAAGTAGTCGTGTCTACGTAACCCCTGGCAGAAATGATCGAGATGTCAGGATTGATCTCGGATCTCGAAAATGAGATACTGATGTCGTTCATATTATTTTCGCTCCCTGCATTTTGATTATCAAGTCAATTCCTTGTTTTCCTGAATATTGAATGACACCAGGGCCTCTTCCCTGTTTCCATATGGTGTCAGTAAAGCATTGAATTCAAGCAGATCAAATACTTCCCGGACATCAGGTCGCATCCCTGCCAGCCTGATATCTCCACTGTCTCTCCTTACGCCTTTGATCTCGCCGACGAATATTCCCCACCCTGCCGAACTTATATAGTCTACATCAGATAGATCGACGACGATCTTCACATTACCATTGGAAATGAGATTGTTGAATCTGTCTTCCAGCAACTGCGAAGTCCCTGAATCGACCAATCCGCTGAGTTTAAGTACGACTACATCTTCCACACGTAGTTCATCGAGTTGAAGTTTGTCCATGGTAGCATCTTCCTTTTATTACTGCCCGATTACAACTATGCAAGGTTCAGTCCAACAAAGCTCTCAAAAGAATAAATATCCCATGCTTGTCGTTTTCAGTAAGTCTAAGATTCTTACGGGCTTTCCTGTAATCCGTATTTATTTCAAGTGCTTTGCTGAAAGAATCGTATGCCTTATCCATAAGCAATTTGCACTTTGCCGCGTACAGGATTCCGAGGGAATTATAAGCATCGGCAAACGTCGGGTTTTTATCTATCAGTTCCTCTATTTTTCCCTGATAATGGTCTATATCTTCTTCGCATACATCCTCTCCACTCTGAAGAAGGACAAGGTACAGATCGAGCATCACTGATTCGGCATATGACCCGGATGTTCCTTCGGACAGCTTTTCCAGAAGATCGAGTGCTTCTTCAAACTCCTCTTCTTTGAATAGCTTACGAATATCATCGATCCTGCTCGTATTGAGATAGGAATTAAGCTGAATCGCCCTGTTTATATTGAAATCGAACTTCTCCTTGACATCGCGGGCCAGTTCAAAATCTTCCTTGATGATCCCATTGAGCAGGTAAGCTTTTACCATATTCAAATATGGTTCGCCGTAGTAGATATTCAAGCCTATCGCTCTCTTGAAACATTCGATCGCGAGCCTGCATTTATTTTCTTTTAAATATATCAATCCCAAAAGGTTATGAAGATCAGGATAGTCAGGGCTCAGATCAATACCCTTTTTGACCGCTTCAAATGCCTTTTTGCTGTCACCGATACCGTACCAGGAAGATGCCAGAACGATGTACGGCCCTGAATCTTTCGCTCCATTCTTGAGAGCCATCTTGGCTTCGGCTATAGCTTCATTATTCAGATTTCTCATCAACAGGGCTCTCGCCATTCTCATATGAGCGGCGGGATCATGAGAATTCTTGATCTTGTCCCTCGCGGTAAAGATAAATTGAAACCTTCTCTTGTTATGATTATGAAGATTCTTTGTAAGTTCTTTCAGTGCTTCGTCATCCGGTTGCTCATCGAAGTTGTGTTCTATAGTGTCAAATACAGATCCATCACGGAAAAAAGAACTTAATATCTGATTCTGCTGGTAAAGATAGCTGGTCTGAAGAAAGTATTTACTTCCCCCAAAACTGAGTTCTTCTCTCAACTCAAGACTCTGCACCACAAACCCCCGACTTTTCATCCAATCCAGTCCACATCTTTAAACTTAATCTACCGGGCTTATCAAAGTCAATTCCCGTTTTCATACATGGTAAGTATCTCTTCTGTCAGTTTATAATAATCAAACGCGCCTCTCGACAGAGGAGCATGTTCATATATCGTCTTGTTATTTCCAGGAGCCTCGCGTAGAGCTGTATTGACCCTGATGACCGTATTGAAGAGATGTCCTTTGAATTCTTCCCTTATCTGATCCAGGACCTCTCCCGATATCTTTGTCCTCGAATCAAAAAAAGTCGGAAGTATATGATAGCCTATTGAAGTACTTCCAGTCATCCATTTGATCTCGTCGATCACTTTCATAGTCTGTTGCGCTCCTATCTTCGACAGATAGTCCATCGCGACCGGAACAATTATCTCGTCGCAATACCTCACCACATTGATGTTTATCAGGTTCATAGACGGAGGGCAGTCGCAAAACACGTAATCGCAACCTTTCAGATTTTTCAACGCGTCACGCATCCTGTCCTCGCGGCCCTGCTGCAACCCCAGCTTCAATTCGACCTCGAAAAGTTTTCGCCCTCCCGAATCGATAAGAAAGAATTTTTCCCTTACTTGAAGGATCTCGACATCTCCAGTCGTCAGCAGGGTATCAAGCCCCCGATCGCTTTCGACACCAAAGGTTACCGTTGAATTCCTCTGTGGATCGCAATCGACAAGGAGCACTCTTCGCCCGGTCAGGGATAATCCGTGCGCTACGCTGACAGCTGTAGTCGTCTTTCCTGTGCCGCCTTTCATTGTCATGATCGCGAACTTTTTCATCATTTATCAGCCTTTTTGCTCTTTTTTCTGTTATGTTTCTTTAGTCTTTCTCCATAAACCGACCATCCAAGATCCCTTATCTTTTTGTCATCCGTCTCTTTTTCCCCCTCCACCCGTCCCAGGTCCAGGACCGGTTCTATCTCCGGAAGATCATCTTCAATTTTCGGAAGGATCGGTTCAAGTTGTGTTCGTCCGACTCTTGGAACGGCCTGTTCCACCGCGTCCTGTCTGCTGTAGCCTTCAGATGATCCTTCGGTCTCATTCTCGGAACCGGCATCCTTGATTGATTCCCGCTGGAGCGGATCTCCCTTATCTGACTCCCCTGCACCATTGGTTAGCAAATTTTTCTGATGTTCCAGTACAGATGGAGCGCTTAATGATTCAAGAGCCTGTTCGGAAGTCATGTAATAGGGGATCAGAGGTTCGAATCCGAGATCCTGGAATATCTTGAAAATCGTACTGCTCATCCCGGAGAGGACGAGTTTACCGGATCCTGATCCAAGTTTCTGCATATATTTTATGATCGTACCCCATCCGGCGCTGCTCATATATATCAGACCTGACATATCGATGACCATGTAAAGGGGATCGTCAAGCAACGATTCCTCGAGATAACGCTCAAACAGCTCGGTCGTGGCCGCGTCGACCGCTCCATTGATCGTCAGGATCACGGATCTGGCTTCATCAGCCACCAGGCGCGAAACATTCAACGTAAGATCGGCCAGGAGGACTGACCTGTCTTTTCCGGTTCCATTTTCAGCTGGCTGTTCATGCGCATTGCCGGCTGAAGAGGCCGCTGACTCGATGGAACTGCTTTTCTCATCCTCGCTAAAATCATCTATCGCCTCGGAGAAGATGCTGAACGATCTTATGATCACGTCAAACCCCAGAAGGTGGAAAATACTGTCGACTTCAGGGTCCATACCGAAGATCTTGATATCTCCGCCCCTGCTTCTCATCTCATCTATCCTCGACGCGAACACACCCCATCCGGCACTGCTCACGTATTCCACCTTCGACATATCGATTACGAACTTCGCTGGACCTTTTTTGAGAAGTTCCTCAAGCACATCTCTGAGCCTCATGCAACTGACCGTATCTATGACTCCTGCAAGGTTTAGAACAGTTATTTCGCCATTCTGCCCTACAGTACCGGCCTCTATAGCGAGTGGTGTCCATGGTGAGCTTTCAAGTTCCGATGACCCGCCGCCGGAGGATACGGTTACTCTCTCCTCAAGGGTCATTTCTTCTTTACGCCTGTTCGTGATCTCCTCAAGATCCTTCTGCCTTTTTTCGAAAGGAAGGGAGATAAAACCGACAGCTTCTCCGACAGTCTGGAAATGCATTATTATATCCTGAAATCCGAGAAGTTCGTATATATCGAAGACCTCGGGTGACATGCTTGTCAGCACTACATCACCCTTTCCTTCTCTCAGTGTTTTCACTCTTCCAGTAAATATCCCCCATCCCCCACTGCTGATATATGAGACTTTCTCAAGGTTGACGATTATCTTGGTTACGCCCTCCTCATAGATGCTCTCCAGGATATTCTCAAGATCAGTGGCAGAAGAAGAATCCAGATGCCCCGTCACTCTGATTACAGCAATATCATCTCCCGCCGCTTCGGCGCTTATACTGACAACCGCGTCCTCTTCGCTTTCCGGTATATTATCGGTCAGTATCCTTTCAACATCGACCCGGTCCTTATTACCGCTTTCACTGACTGAAAGATCCTTGCCGGATCTGTCTTTCGGCGTCCCTGCCATCATGCTGACGGTTGTTTCTTCATCGCCTAGCGGGGATACTTCTTCGAAAGTGGCCGGTTCTGCGTCCCCGCCGGGTTCCACAGGTTCGAATGTCTCGACGACAGCAGCTTCATCATAAGATTTCCTGGCCTGCCCGGCTCTTGCTGCCGGAGAAGCAAGTCTTTCCTGGTACTCTTCTTCTGATATCACTCTGTTTCGCCTCAGGTATTCGAGCCGTTTTTCATAAGTATTGAGCCGCATTCTTTTCAACTCGTCATAAACAAGCGACGAGTTCAACCAGATTTTTTGGGGCTTTCCGATGTTGAATTCATCGGCTATCCTTTTCGCTCCAAAATTCGGATTATTTCTGACTATATCCAGCATCTCCTTGCGCTGTTCGATGCTGACGCGATTTATCTCATGTTCTTTTCGCAAAGTCTTGTTCTGCAGGCCGCGCTCTCCCAGTTCAGCAAGGCGTTTCCTGTATCTGTAATAAGTCGAAGGTGAGACTTTCATTCTCGAACACGCTTCGGCTACCGTCAAACCCTCGATATCTACCAGATCAAGAAGTTGTTTCCGGATACCCATCAGCACGTCATCTGCCATCATCTTTTCCTTGACCGCGACGACGGTAATATCATCGTTCTGTGGATATTCTCCGGTAAATACTCTGATATCCTCGTTAAGGCGCTCTATGAAATCATCCGGTGACGACCTGCCATTCGATTTTATGAGCCTGATCAGCCTGTCCTCTCCATACTGTTCCCTGTTCTCGTTCATCGCTTCGGTGACTCCGTCGGTGTAGATGACAAGCATATCGTCTTTCTTGAGCTTGATCTTCTCGACATCGATCGACCGCCTGAAAAGAGTATCATCAGGAAGACTGATCCCCACCGGAAACCCGCGTGGATTCAGAAAGAAAGTCTCATCGGTCTCGGCCCTGAAGAGGATCATCGGGTTATGCCCGGCACTGGCATAACTTATTATCCTGTTCTTGGAATCAAGGATCACGTAAAAAATCGTGACAAACATACCCTTTTTCATATCTTCAGTCACGAAAGCATTCATCCTCGACATAACTTCGGCAGCCGAGTAATTTCCACGTGCTTCCATTCTCAGGGCTGTCCTGATCATCGTCATGACAAGAGATCCCGGGACACCTTTTCCGGAGACATCGGCAACGACTACTCCGAGTGAATCTTCACCCACTTTTACGAAATCATAATAATCGCCCCCTACCTCCTTAGCCGCCCTGTAGAGGCTAGCGATATCGTAACCCTTGATCTCGGGAACCTTGCCTGGAAGGAGAGAATGCTGGATCTCCTGGGCGACCTGCATTTCCTTCTGCATACGTTCCTGTTCGACGACACTTTCCTGCGCCTCTCTGAATTTTGCCGTTATCTCGTTAAACGCCTCTGCTATCGCTCCTATTTCATCCGGTCCGTCGATGTGGATGCCTTCATTCATCGCGCCCTCACCGATCGCTCTGACCCCGTCGGTAAGCGCCTGTATCGGTTTTACGAGAACTGATATCAACAGGTATATCAGCGCGAGGCCGATGGCGAATATCCCGAAAAGCACCATGGTGGTACGTGGTCTTGGATCATATATCTCGCTGTTGATGATTGCTCTGGACACTCCCATGATAACGAACCCAAGCTTGACTATTTTGTCATTCTCCGTCTCATGAATAGTCACCGGATAATAAAACTCTTCCACGTCTTCAGATCCTGCACTCTCGCTCCTCATCCATCGGCCTTCCACGGGCAATCCTTCCATATCAGGCGTCAGATCGAATTTCTCCTGAAATTCCTCGAGGCTGCTCGACGCGACTACTATGCCGTCATTATTAACGATTCTGACGTACTGTACCGATGGAATACTGATTATTCTGTCCTGGATAAAATCGTTGATCTCCCTGTATTCCGGATGAAAAAGATCATCTATGACCATCGCGTTTTCACTCTTCGACTCCAGTGTCTTGGCGAAACTGCCCATATTCACCCATGCCTGCGCTCTTTGATCCTCGATCTCGCGGCTCTGGTTGATAAAGAGTATCGTCCAAAGGAAGATAACAAGGCCGAGCAGGCCGAAAGTCGCTCTCATAGCGAATTTGAACCTCAGTGTCGAAGTCCATTTTGGCTTGACTGAATGGAAGAGGCGTTGACTTGCGGGAGAAACCGCGTGAGCAGACCTTTTCGTCATAAAAAGGCTGTTTCCGTTTTCCGAGGATTTATAGTCGAGTCCGTCCATGAGACGGTTCATCAGGTATACGCCCAGACCGCCCTTTTTACCTATCTCAACGTATCTTTCAAGATCGGGATCCTTTATCTTCGACCACTCAAACGCCTTGCCCCGATCAAAGACGGTTATTTCAAGGCTGCCTGGTTCAGCTTCGACTTCTATCTTAATATTACCCGCGCGGTCTTTATAGGCGTGTTTTATTATGTTGGTACATGCCTCATCCATCGCGAGTTTTGTATTGTTCGTCTCTCGCTTCGAGAAACCGGCGCGGGCGCAGATATCGGCGATGAAATCCCTTACCTCACCGAGATTGTTCTCTTCGGCGGGAATATCAAGACGGAATATCTCCTTACCAGTAAGCCGGTCTTCCTTCAATTAATCTTCCTCCGACGATCCCAGCTTCTTCAACCGCTGCTGAGCTTCTTCGATATTCTTTTGTACGCTCTCATTATCCGGATCTATTTCAAGTATCTTCTGCCAGGCTTCAATGGAGGCTGAAAAATCTCCCAGGGTAAAATGCTTCATTCCCTCTATATAATACTGTCGGATCATTTCTTTCTGTTCACTTGTCAGCGGGGTCATCTTCCTGTTTATCCTCATAAGAAGATTCTTTGCTTCCTGATGATCCGGCTGCTGTCCTATCACTCTTCTCAACAGATCGGCAGCTTCTTCATATCTTCCCTCGCTGAAAGCTTTCAGCGCGTTTTCAAAATGATCGATCGTCTCCAACCTGAGGCTCTTGGCCTTGTAATCGATATCTATCTGTTCCATCAACCTGTTGACCCTTTCGGCCCCTGCCAGGGCCTCTTCATTCTCCGGGTCTATCATTCTTACTATATTCCATTCATTGAGCGCGTCGGAAAGCCCGCCTTCTTTTTCGTATGAGAGGGCCTTGTCAATATGTTGTCTTACCTGGTCGGCAAGCTTTTCCTCCGTTCGCTCAAGATATTCTCCGGCCTGAATATTCGCGGGATCAAGTTCCAGAAGAGTCAGCCACTCAGCCCTGGCCAGAATATATTCATTATTACTGTAATATTTCAATCCAAGCCCGAAATGCTGGTTTATAAGAAGTGATTTTTCGGCGTTCCTGGTCCTTTCCGACTGGATGTCGAGTATCTCCTGTTTCAGAGCATCAAGCATCGACTCCGCATCCTTATTTCCAGGATCATATTCCAGGGCAATTTTGAGTTCATCGAGAGCCATCTCCCGCTTCCCATCGCTTATATGTGCGCGTGCCGTATCTATGTGAGCTGATACTCTTGCGGCAAATACTTCACTGATATAAGCTTCCTCCTCCGCTCTTTTCCTCTCCTTCTCAAGCCTGTATTTTTCTTCAACTGATTTCCCGAGCCTGGCGACCACCGAGAACGGATGGGAAGATCCCGCTTCTTCGCGGGAGAAATACCCGTAGTCACCTTCATACCGTCCCCATCCGAATCCGACTCCAGCGGTTATCGATTCGGAATCAAACCCTGCCCTGAAAAAGACTATTTTTTTATACCCGTACTCAGCTCCGAATCTTATGTCTTTATCCGCGCGCTCGGGTATATCGACCTGTGCCGAGAGGGTCAGCGATGAACCACTTTTGAAAAGGTAGGAATAGCCGGCTCCAAAAGCGAGAGTCCTGTCGACTTTCTCGGTGACAGCGACAAGTTTTGTCTCCGCTCCGATAATATCCTGAAGGTTGCATCCTATGATCAGCCCGCGCAAAAAATCATGCCTGTACAGGATGCCCAGATCCATCCCCGTCCCGGTATCTGAAAAATCGCCGATACGCTGGTTAAGGATTTTTACGGATGATCCAACGGTGATCTTTCCCGCGTACTCCCATGGAAGATCGAACGCGTAAGACAATATTGCCTGGCTCTCCCTGTACGATATCTCGTCATATTCGACACTGTAACTGTCGAACTGCCTGATCCCTCCGGTCCCGGCCGTCATAAATCCAACGCCGAACGATCCGACCGTCATTGTCGGATATACCAGCCCGATGAAATCATATGTCGCGTCGCTGAACCCGGAAAACAGTTGTATATGGTTGACCAGAACTGCTGGATATGGATTCAGTTTCAACGCGGCGGGATTATAGAAAAGCACTGATGGATCGTCTCCGATCGCCGCGAAAGCCCCTCCCATCGCGATCGCCCGCGACCCGGCTCCAAGAGTAAATATCGAACGGGTCCCTCCTTCTCCATCCTGGCCCATGAGACCTGACGGATAGATCAGGAAAAATGACAGAAGCAATATTTTAAATCTCTTTTTCATCTACTAATCCTATTTTGCCACGGCGATCTTGAATATCGCTGATTCAGATCCAGCCTGGATCTTGCAGATATACACACCGTTGCGCACCAGCTCTCCCCGTCCGTTCCGTCCATCCCATTCTTCTTCCCACAGCGTGCCGCCCTCTGAACCGGTGCCTCCCGGGTCACCAGCCGATATATCCTTCTTCCAGACAAGGATACCCATAAGGTCGAATATCTTGATGCTTACATTGGAATCGTTTACAAGGTAATATGTTATCCTGGTCGTCTCGGATCCGGCACGGAAAGGATTCGGGTAGTTGTGGACATACTCCGAGAAATCAGCATCCATGACAGTCAAAGGTCCGCATTCGAAATGTCCCCCTATATCTTCGCTGCCAGAGCCTCCACCCCAGACGACATGAATTGGAATAGGATCGATCTCTCCTATCGAGAATATGACGTCATCACTCCTGGCTATATCGATCCTGAGCTGACCGACCGGGGCATTCCGAGCGATATCTAGACTCACGAGGAGAGTATCTTCATTTCCCGGTTCTATTGTAAAATCGTGCCCTATGATGACAGGGACAGGATTCGTTGAATCAGGGATCCGTGTATAAGGAGTCTCTCCCGCGATCACTGAGATCGAAGTAACTGCGTCGGATACGGGATCGCGTAAATCTCCCTTTCTGTCTTTTACACTTACATACAACGTATCAAGCCCGATCGTGTAGGCGGAGTTGTTTCTGCAGAGGATATTCAGGACAGGGACATCCCTGGCTCCCTGGGGTACTACAAAAGGCGGTATTGTGTCAACGCCCGAGATATTTAGCATCGAAACGGTTCCAGCTTCTGTTGTCACCGGTATCGATACTTCCGGGATAAACGGAACGACTGTCTCTCCACTGTTCTCATCACTTCCAGGGTGGTCGAATCTAATAATAATATTTCTTGGCGAAGTCGCGCTCATAGGAGCCCTGAGGTGCCACTCTACCGGTTGTCCCGGATAAAAACTCTTTTTAAATGTTTCGCTGCCTCCGTCCAGGCGATAATCCGAGCCTGAAGGAAGAACGATCTCCAGTCTTGCTCCCAGGGTGTCCAGATCGGCAGTCCCCCTGTTGGTGACATTCGCCTCGACAGTAAAAGGAAGATTGACTGACATATTCCCTTCAAGCGCCTCGGGCGGTCCGGATATAAAGGCTTCCAGCCCGATATCGGTACGTTCAACGATCGTCATATTCAATTGCCCAGCGCATCCTTCAAACTCCTCTTGCGAATTCAGATCTATTCCGCCGGAACTCAACCCGAATTCAAATCCGCTTCCCCAGGTCTCCGAAGTAGAAATAATCCATTGTATATTCTTTTCGCTGCCATCGCAGTCACCAAGGTCTATTCTATTATTGCCATCGATCTCGCAACCGGCTGGAACGGACAGTTCCACCCAGGCATCGCCGGTGTTCAGCGACGGAGTCATCCTCGACGATATGGTAAAGTCCTGGAGAGTCGAGACAGTCGCGTCTATCGCCCCCAAGGGAGAAATGATCTGCATCGCGCATCCGGAAATATTCGCAGCATCCTCGGTGACAAGGTCAAGTTCTGCTTCTCCCCTGTCTATACCGGCATAAAGCTGTAGATTGATATCACGCGGAACCCTGCTGATCAGGCAGGATAAAACTGCCACATCCTGCGAGGCCTCGGAAGGGGCCTGAAGCGTCCAGTGGATCTCCTCTTCCGCGTGAAAAGACCTTGTAATCGAATCAGTCTCGGCGTAGACGAGAACATACCCTGGTGGAAGAGTCAGCGTGATCTGACCCGAAGCGTCTATAGCAGCCTCGCCAAGGTTGGATACGCTAGATGTCACCATGAATACCTGGTCTGTCGACAGGGTATCATCCTCAGCTCCGACTGGGCTGGAAATATACGTATCGATGTACAACTCGGCGGCTACCTGGACCTGGATATTCTCTATCGATTCGATCGCCTGTATCGGAGGAATCTCTTTGCCTGTATTAACAGATACGGCCCTTGTTATCGCGGCAGTGATTATCTCGACTCCGGCAGCGGGAGATGTGACACTGAATATGAATTCCCCCTGCGAGGCCGTCGCCAGTTCTGAAGCCTCCTGAATAATACCGGTGACCGCCGGCCCGTTGCTCTGCAGAGAGACCTCGACTTCTCTCAGGTCATCTCCTCCCGTATTTTCCACGACTACCGTTATCTGGAAAGATTGATCTATATTCACTATCGAGGTATTGGGAAACATGCTGTTATTCGGCGCGTCGCTTGTAATCGATATTATTCTCAGCCCGGAAGGTTCCTTGACATGGAACATCTCCGTCGCAATCCTGGTGACAGCCGGGATCTCAAGGTCATTTTCATCCGTATATTCGACAATCGAACTTATCTCGACGCTTCCCGTATCTATACCGGTAGATGAGATTATATATACCAGCGAATCAGTCTCTCCTCCATCCATGACCATATCGACAGCTCCCGAGGCAAATTGCCCCGGTGGGATAACAAGGTAATCGTCAAGAAGGTCAGAGTCCAACCTGAACTGAAGGTCGGTGGCTGAAGGATTCTTCAATTTGACGGGGCCCTCACCGATATTGGCCAGTATGACTTTTACAGACCAGTCCACAGTCTGCCCGGCATTTACATCATCCTGTGAAGGAGAGAGTGAAATGATCGAGATATCTCCTGGAAGCTGGATATTGACTGTCTCCTGGTCATCTTCGGCTGCCGAATAGATCACCAGGTCATCCTGCCGTGAATTGGCGTCTACCGCTGACTGGAAAGCCGCGGAAAATATCTCGGTATCTGAAAGTGGGGCTGCCGTCACGTGGAAGGTGTCGATTGTCGAATCGAATCCATCGAGTGAGCCAATCGTTACTGGAGAATCGTCGGCTACTGAACTTCCGTCGCTGGTTAAAACCAGGTTTATTTCTTCAGCTTTCGCTTCTCCGGTATTCGTTATCTCAACAGATATGGAATACTGTTGTCCATGATTGACCCATGGAGCACGCTGCGACTGGTTGACCAGCGAGACTATATGAAGTTCGGGTTGCGACTGTATCCGCACGCTTGAACCGCCCGAAGACATCTCTTCGGTATTATAATAGAGGTATGCGTCCCTGTTGTTTTCGACAGTCCCAAGATTGACCTCGATGATAAGGTCATGACCGGTGGGAATGGCGGGCGTGGGAGTAATCCCGAAGACGAGGTGACCCGATCCTCCGCCGGGGAGAACCGATCCGCCCTCGCTGAATTCGACAGGTCCTGCCGGAACATCGAGAGCATAGTCGCTGTAGATATAAGTACTGTCAGGATCAAGTGTAAAGGCCGCTTCACCCTGGTTCTGTACGTGTACAGTCAGAAACCATTCTGTCGTTTGTCCTGAAGTCACTGTCTCCCGACTTGCGACGCTTTCCACGATCACCGGCAGGGCGGGATCCTGAATCAGAATATAAGTCCCTCCACCGGTATAAGTATCATCAGATATTGTCTCGCTGCTGTTGATATCGGTCGCCGTGACAAGACCATTTATCAGCGCGGTCCCCGTCGTGTTTCCAGTCACCTCTATATCGAAGACGAGCGTATCAACCTGATTGCCGGCGAGAATGAGATTTCCAGCCGATTGAAGAGCTGCCGGAGGCACTATCGTATATTCTCCTGTCCGATCTCCCTTTCCCGCTATTTCGAAAGTTATCTCCGTATTCGCCGGATCGATCTCCACTGAAGCTTCACCGGTATTGTGGAGTATCATCCTGACTTCCCATAAAGGTTGAAGAGCCCTTGTGACGCTCTGTGGCGACTCGATGCTGATTATGCTCAGTTGAGGCGCCTCCTCAATAGTCAGCATGTCAGGCGCGGAATTAAGAACAGTCGAATAATAGTTACCGTTTTCCTCTCCTTCAATATGCAGCCCGACGATATAACTCTGCCTGGCAAGCGACGTATCGACAGTGGCAGCGTTGAATCTCAAAACAGTCGAAGCGGCGCCGGTCAACTGATCTGAAGAAATACTCGACAGCCATGTCCTCAGGGTATCTCCATCTGTGTCACCGATCCACGCGTAGGTCGAACTTCTGTCAAGGATCAACGTTGAATGGTCAGGATCTTCGCTGTTTACCGTCATTTCGAGAGTCATCCCTGTCCCGCTGCTAACAGTCACGGGAAAGAGGCTGGAAACCGCGTATATCGGTACCGGCCTGTTCTGAAAAGTGACCGAATCCCCCGTCGACTCGGTGTAATCATATATCCTCTGGCCGCTGTTATCCTCTGTCCCGACGATGCTTCCGGCAAGAAGCCTTCTTCCTGCGGATATGTCTCCGGTATTCGCGACTGTATATCGAAGCATGCCCGTAGCGCCGCCGACAAGCTTTAATCTTCCTCCAGTCAATTGGTCGGGATATTCAAAAATGAATCCTGTCGAACCTGGAATTATTACTCCGGTAGAATCAAAATCGGCGAGATCCAACGTAACACTTGCCCCGCCTGAATTATGGATCGAACAATCAATGGACCACGGGTTTTCCTGTTCGACGGTGACTGGATCCTGCGTCGGTGTTATACTTTCGATATCTAGCTGGCCGGGGGTCTGGATCTCAACTGTTTCGCTGATCGCCGGCCCATTCAAGATCGGGCCAAGGAGAGTCAGGCTGTTGATCTCCATCCCGGAGAGAGCGGCATCGATCTGGCAGACTCCCTGGATAGAACCGGTCTGATCGATCAGGTATCTCAATGTATCCGCGGCGCCACCTTCCAGAACAGTCCCACCGCCGTTGAGCTGGGATGGATAGACGACATTAAAATCTCCCGATGTTGAAAAGAGCAGAAATGTCTTTGCCGGATCAAGGTCCAGATCAAAATCTGATTGACCACTGTTTTTAACGACCAGATCGAGCGTCCAGTCCCTTGTCTGAAGAATAGTCGCTTCCGAGACCGATGGTATGATCCCGCTGATGAATGGAACAGCCGGCGTCTGGACAAGGAATATCCCTTTACCGCCATACTCGGTGGTCGCTACGAGTTCTTCCAGACTGTTAAGATCCGTACCGTAAAGAGTAGCTTCAACGACTACCGTCCCTACAGTCATCTGATTAGAAGGATTATCTGTAATCATGACCTGGAAACTGTCCGTCACTCCTCCAGCAAGGACTTCCATCCCGGGGAAAAAATCGACGGGATTCAGTATATATTCATCAATAACGGGGTCCTTACCGGCAAAGAGCCTCAGGGACATCGAATCGAGTCTCACTGATGCCTCACCGTTATTTATGATCTTCACCCTGGCGACCCTGGGACCAGTCTGGTCAGCAGTGATCCGGTCAGTCGGAAGAATCACGATGCTGTTAATCGACAGTTGTGACGGTTCCTGAACGGAGACCTGGTCGGTGACAATAATATTATCGGAGAACGGGATCCCGTTCTCTGTCCCTTCCACATGGATCAAGGGAGTGTATGAACCGGTGATCATAGCTTCAGAGACGATAATCGATTTGAAATAAAGAGTATTATCCCCGGTATCGATATTGAATCCCCTGTCCCTGTCAAGAAGAGCGTAATAGGTCGTCACTCCATCGTTAAAAGCTATATATGAATTATAGGGATCAGCTATCACCGATGACCCACCGGTATTTCTCAATCCCGCTTCAAATGACACATAACTGTTTTTGCTGACTGTTATAGGAATGATCGAAGATGCTATGTAACCGACTTGAGCCGGTTCAGTCACGTCGACCGAATCAGAAAGCGTGAATACCGTATCAAATGGTGCTCCGTTCTCCGTTCCGATCAGAGAAAGGGTGACTGGATATCTTCCCGGGGCCATCGCCAGCGGTATGGTCCCAGGAATAAATTCGAGGTTTGTAACAGATACTCCCGGCAAAGCCGATTCATCGGTGAGCTGCGAAGAAAATACGATCAAACCGTCGGTAAAGGAGAATATTGTATTATCCGCATCGAGTATCACCGGAGCTTCTCCGGAATTTCCAAGATCCAGTGAATACTGCTGCGTCTGTCCTCTCGATACCTTCGAAGGCATCAGTGATCCGCCTTGATACGCTATAGTGGCAGCGGATTGTATCAACCAGACAAACCTGCCGTCCCCGGCTGAATAATCATAGAAATCGTTCCCGCCGGATGAAGCATGTACCCTGGCATCTATCGTGTCGGCTCCCAGAGGACTGTTTGGAAGCACTCTTACATCTAGAGGAATATTTTTTTCCAGACCGGCCAGAATGGTATCATTCAGAGAGCTGGTCGGACTGATCACTGAATAATATCCGTTGCTGAAATCCAGCTGGATATCCTCAATGATGACAAGATCTCCCCCGTTATTACGCACATAGATATTGACACTAGCCGTATCTCCCCTGCTCAAGACTGTCTTCTGAGCTGTTATCTGCGATATTTCGATACTCGATACTATGACTGAATTCGTGCCGGCATTGAAATCAGCGGAATATTGAGCTCCATATATATCAGTACCATCAATACTGATCCGTGGAGTAAACCTTCCTCCGGCAAATCCGGATGGCAGCATGGAAGTGTCGAAAAACAAGGTGTCGGTTGAGCTTCCTTCCATAAATACCGGCGATCCCAGCTCAGCGTAAAAAGTATTCCCCGACCCATCGGGTATCGATACTGAACTGCCCGCGTCGATATAAAGTCCCGTGACGCTGGTGTTATTTACAAGTATCCTGAAGGAGATATCTTCCCCCGGGACTATATTGACTGGAGAGATATACCCGCCAAAAGTGATCACGGGAGGAGGTGCGAAAACTACCGTCGCGCTTCCCGTAGCGTTCCCTTCGACACTTTCAAATCCGATCAATGAATTTCCGGGCAGGACTGATGATTCCACAAATGCCGATATTATCCCGTTTACCGTCGTTTCACGCTGCACTCCCGGCTCTGCCGGATCGATATCGTCACTTGCCACAGCGCCAAGAGAGGGAGCTACAGTGATCCTAGTCCTCTGACTTACAATATTTCCATACAGATCACGAATCTGGGAGGTAGTTATCGAGGACCTGCTTCTCCCGTTGGCCGTTATTGTGTCAGGTATCACTGACGCGATACCTATTATGCCTGCCGGCAGTTCAGGCAGTATCTCGATCACTTCACTGCTGCTAAGCGCCCCTCCCCCGTCCGTCTCGGCAGTAAGCTGGAGGTTCCCGGCCAGAGTCTCAGTGACCCCTGTTATTACTGAACCGTTCGATAGAGTAACAGGATTGTCATCCCAGACAGCCGTGGCATTACTTCCCAGCTGGACGACTGTCGTAAAATCGCCATAAGCGATATTGTCGTTGAGATCGTAAGCTACGATCTCCACATTGAAATGTTCCCCCGCCAAATATGAATCTTCAACGGTCGATAAGACATATCTCGAGATATTCCCGGCAATCGTTACGATGGAGAATTCTACTTTCTCTCTTGAGGCAGGCTCACCATCAAGTATCGTCGCCGAAACGATATTCTCACCGGCATTCTGATCGGTGATGACCCGGCATCGGGCTGTTCCGTCAGGGTTGGTTATGACAAGCCCGTCATGAGCCGATCCGGTATCATCATCAAGCGACGGAACACCACCGAGATCGCTGATGAGCGAAAAATGGACGATCTCCTCATTTACAGGGTTTCCCCAGGTATCTCCGACCCTGATCGAGACTTCCGTGGTATCTCCCGATATCACCCCGGTAGTGTCGCCTGAGATCTCTGTTATGATATACGCGTCGCCGTGTGTCACCGTGAAAGAAGAACCAAACGGCGCGAGCGTGGTACCTGACAGGGATTCCAATGCTATCCTGTTGCTACCCATAGCCGTGTCTATTGCCGCAAAGACTACTTCTCCAGCGCTGAGCGTCAGAGTATCAGGGATAAAGTCTATTGAAGGCGACTCAGCGACAGGGATGATCCTTGTCGAATTATCCGAAATTATGAGGTTGTCATATTGATCATACGCAGCCGCTTCGCAGGCAAACGGAATACCTGCCGTAAATGAAGTCCCGATTACATCAAGGATGACATACGAGATCGCGCTTGCCGGAACAGTCGTGATCTCGAATACCTGCGTCTCCAGGCCCTCTGGGGTTCCATCAAGCACAGCCGCCCTGACAGTGTTGACTCCCGCTATCGTCCCGGTCCTGTATCGGACCGAGGTCGTCCCATCACTTCTCGTAAATCTCTGTGTCGCGGCGAGAGAACCACTTCCGCCGAGAATGCTGAATGAGACGCTTTCGCCGACTACGTTATTACCGTAACGGTCAAACACTTCTGCGCGCAACGTCACTGAATCTCCCGCGGCTACTCCTGTACTGTCACCTCCAAGTTCCACGATCTGATAAGCAGGCGCGTGCCCGATTGTAATCGGGTCGGTGACACCGGCCACAGATGTGCTGTCATCGGTGACTTCGATCCTTATCTGCTCGGCGACCTGGTAACTGATATTGTTTTCGTAATACAGTCCATTTATGATCGAACCTGAGATGACAGAGAGTGATCCACCCGCATCGGCGGTAGTATCTATGGGTTGGACTGCGCGCAGATCGATATCGTAGGAAGCTGAAGTAACAAGGTTTCCGTAAATATCTTTCGCCTGTAACTGGATGGCAAAATCATTACCGGCAACCGCGTTTGATGGAGCTGAGAAGAGATAGTGGTCGACATTGTGATTGGCGATGATGGCTATATCAAAATCTGTCGCGGTCAGGACAGGGGCCGAAGCTGTGATATCAGTCTGCCAGGTTCCCTTGTGAGAGCCTCTTCCGAAAATTGTGACTGAACCGTTGACAAGATCAGCTTCGGTGATCTCCGATCCAAAATCCGAAAGACTGAAGATCAGAGATCCTCCGGCTTCAGGAGAAAAGACAACATGGCTGCTGTTCGAAGGGTCAAGATTGTTATTACTGTCGACAGCTCTTATAATAAATGAAAAACTCTCCCCCGCTTCGACGGTAGGATCGCTGATGTCGGTTACTATCAGCTTTGTCGCGCCGCTCGCCACAGTCGTGTAAATTACGTCATCGATATTCTCGGCTGATATTACAGCATTGTTTGCGTCAAGCAGGTCCGACCTGCCCGCCGCCGCTGGCGCGTTGTAGACGACTGTTATCGTCCCCGTGCTGTCTGTTTTTCCGGATCGTATGACTGGACCAAGCTCGTCCGTTGCATTCGGGTTTGAAAGATCGGCGCTGAGCCCACCGTCGGGAGTATCTTTTATATATATAGTGATGTTCTCATCTGTCACAAGGTTATCATATTGATCCTTGAGAGTGGCAGTGACAATCGTGCTGCTGTTTACAGTCACACCGCTGCTCAGAGGGGTAAGTACGACGGAGGAAAGTTGATCATGATCCGTTGTGGCTGAAAAATAAGCTGTCGTGACTGATCCGGATGAGATCGAGGCGGCAGCTTCATCTGAATCATACCCGCTCGCAGTTCCCAGGATCCACCTGTCACATGTTGCTGTTCCCAGGCTCCCGGTCACTGAGGTAGATTGCAGTCCGCCGGTAGAAATATCTGTGTCTATCTCTCCCAGGCCTGATATGACGATGAAAGTGACCGTCTCCCCCTGGACCCTGTTACCCCATTGATCTTCGACTCCAACCACAAGAGGCGCCGGTACGGGGTTATTGACTACAGATCTCTGATTGTCCCCGCTAATGACGAATATTTCGTCAGCCGCGCCATGTATCACATTCAACTGTTCATCGGATTCGGATATTACAGATCCGTATTCGGTGGTAAATCTGATTGTCTCGGCGCGATTATCTGTCATCACTAGGGTCACGACACCGTTATCAGCAACCGAATACTGATATGAAAGTGTATCCCTGTCTTCACTGATAATACTTCCCGCACCACTTCCTATACCCCACGTGATCATGTCAGCAGGTTCCGGGCTGTCTGTGTAGACCCTTATTATCCCGGAAAAATCATTTACCGTATTATTGAAGAGATCGAATATCTCTATTGTCACATTATCTCCAACGCCAGCGACGGCATTACCGTCATGATCGATAGTAAAATAATCCGGTTCCCCTGACTTGAAGATAATCTCTATTTCATCTACAACGTAACTGCCGTCTATCTTCGCCTTCAGCGTCTTCGTCTCGGCCACTATCGACCTTACGCTCCCCGTCGCCACCCCGTC